>NZ_DAOSEH010000066.1:0-12433 GCF_035363035.1 Mesotoga sp.
TCTGTGAGGGTTTTCTTCAAGACGGAAAAGAAAGTTTAAGCGGAGCCCTTTACCTACGGGAACACCCCCATGCGAAGAGCGGGAACAGAGGTAAGAGGGATGAGTTTAGAGGTAAGAAAACCAAGATCTCTTCGCTCTTCAGACCTCTCAACTCTCGCCTCTGATCTCAGGTTCTCCAAGGACGGGTCCATGATCTGGGACGAAGTACGAAGGACGGCTCCTGACGCTTCTTACCAGACCCTAGACCCCAAACCCCAGACCCGGCTCTTCGTCTCGCCTTCTCTCCTCATCTCGTGTTCTTCTCGGCGGTGGCCAAGACCGAGCGTGTCTTGTTCATAATTGATGGTAAGATTGTCAGTGGAGTGCATCTTCCCGGGAGTGAGAATTGAAAAGGTCATGTGGAAGATGCGGAAAGCAGGAATTTTACAACTCCGCGGAACAGGTGTCTTAAGTTTTCTAGTTAGGCGATAATGCTTTTATTATGCGAGATGATAACGTGTTGGGCTTCCTCAATAAGATCAGAGAACCGGTATCGATAACAATACACAAGAAAATACTCTATTCGCTTTCTGTACTGCTTGCAGGAATTTTACTGGGAACAACTTCAAAGATTCTCGATGAAACAGCCAGTAATCTGTTGCCTCCAATGCTTGAGGTTCTGGATTTAAGGAATTTCTTTTCACGGATGGGGATTTGGCTTTTCTTTGCCGTGTTGATTTCCGTATACAGCAAAACCCCCTTCAGGGCAGCTACCAATGTTTTCTTGTTTTTCGTCGGAATGGTGGGCAGCTATTATCTCTATACTGCACTTGTAGCCGGCTTCTTTCCGGAATCATATATGATGATCTGGATTACAATGGCATTCATTTCACCATTTATGGCATTTGTATGCTGGTACGCGAGAGGAAATGGGATTATTCCCGTTATTATCTCGGCTCTAATTTTCATGTTTATGACAAGACAGGCTTTTGCCTTTGGTTTCTGGTATCTCGATATCAGGAACGGCCTGGAGATGATTCTATGGATTGGCACGTTTTTTGTGCTTTATCAATCTCCCGGACAAATGGCTAAGGTTGTCACAATAGGAGTATTGGCGTTTTTTCTCACTGCCCCCCTTAATCTCTTTTGGGGAATGCTTTAGTCTTTAGACATCACACCGCGCTGAAAAAACCGGAGTTTATCTTCGGTTTATCGATTCATAATAACATTTGCCTGTACCAGAGTATACTCACTGGCGAAAGGGATGAAGACTATGCTACAACTGAAGAATATCTTCAAAAGCTATACAACCGGAGATTTCACGCAAGTCGCGCTGAACGGGGTGAGCCTGAAATTCAGAGAAAGCGAGTTTGTGGCGATTCTGGGGCCAAGCGGCTCGGGTAAGACAACTTGCCTGAATGTAATAGGCGGACTCGACAGGTACGATGAGGGAGATGTGATAATCAACGGAAAATCGACTAAGGAATTCAGAGACGCCGACTGGGATGCGTATAGAAACAACAGTATAGGCTTTGTTTTCCAGAACTACAACTTGATAGCACACCTGAGCGTTCTGGACAACGTAGGAATGGGGATGACGCTCAGTGGCGTTTCGTCGGCTGAGAGAAGAAAGCGGGCCATGGAAGCGCTGAAGAAGGTAGATCTCGAGCAACACTCTCACAAGCGACCCAATCAACTATCTGGGGGGGAGATGCAGCGAGTTGCTATCGCGAGGGCGCTCGTCAATAACCCCAACATAGTTCTGGCAGATGAGCCGACGGGCTCTCTTGACAGCCAGACCAGCAAACAAATAATGGACATAATGAAAGAAATCTCGAAAGACAGGCTGGTAATACTGGTAACTCACAATCAGGAATTGGCCGATAAGTATGCGGATAGAATTGTCAGACTTAAGGACGGTGAAGTAGTCTCAGATAGCAACCCCCCTGAATCCATAGAAGTGGAATCGAAGTTTTCTCTTAAGAAGACGGGTATGAGTTTCCTCACAGCTCTGAAATTGTCTGGCACAAACATCTCCACAAAAAAGTGGAGAACGGCCCTGACTTCTTTTGCCTCTGGTATCGGCATAATCGGTATTGCGCTGGTTCTATCGCTTTCGAATGGCTTGAACAAGAAGATCGAGGAATTCGAAAGCAACACTCTCTCAACATTCCCCATCACTGTAACTCAGACTACAACCCAGATAACCTCGAGCCAAATCGCTTCTCAGCGCAGAAGACCCTTCCGGATTAGAAATGAACCGGTGTATTCTCCAGGACCCTATGTCTATCCTCACGACCCCGAAGGAGATATACAGACTCACACTAATATCTTTTCGAGGGAGTATCTAGAATACATTGGGGAAATAGATCCGCAACTGCTTTCGGGCATCTCCTACACGAGATTCGTCAACATGAATCTTCTCAGATCAGATGGAGAAACTGCAAAACCCGTCAGCGCCTTCTCAATAAACTTCACTTCTTATCCGGAGAATCTTAACCCCAACCAACCGGGATATCTGGAGAAGAGCTACTTACTCCTTGCGGGCTCATATCCAGTAGAAACAACTGATCTGGTTATGATAGTTGATAAAAAGAATCAGCTCGACAAATCTGTACTGCAGGCTCTTGGAATGGATTACCTTTCACAGACCATAGACTACGAAACCATAATCGGGAGAGAGCTGAAAGCGATTCCAAACGATGAATACTATGTACAGCGCTCCAACTACTTCACTCTAAATGGAACCGCAGACGATCTCAGCGAATTGTATAAAAGCGATAACTCGATAACTCTGAAGATTGTCGGGATTATCCGTCCCCGGGACGAGGTTGAAATACCATTTTTACCTGCAGGAATCGCGTATTCTAACAGTCTGGCCCAACTCTTCATTGAAGATGCGAATGAATCGGCAATCGTTAAAGCGCAGAGAGAGGTTGATTACAATGTGCTAACCGGAGCGCTTTTCGAACCCCAAGCAGCCGACTCGTCTTCTTTGAACGTTTCCAGAGTCAACGCCGGCTTTTCTAACAGCTCATCCCGTTCGATCACAAAGGAAACGATGCTTTCCTTTCTGGGTGCCGATAGCGCTCCACACTCCATCACCCTGTATCCTGCAGATTTTGATGCAAAGGAAAGCGTGATAGACTATCTCAACTCCTGGAACGAGGGAAAGAGCGATGAAGAGACGGTTATATACTCTGACCTGGCCTCAACTATTACGGACACGGCAGGGGGAATCTTGAATGGAATCACGCTTGTACTGATAGCATTCGCTGCCACTTCGTTGATAGTTTCGTTGATCATGATCGGGATAGTAACGTATATCTCAGTTCTCGAGAGGACGAAAGAGATAGGTGTGCTTCGCTCGCTGGGAGCCAGAAAAAGAGATATCACCCGTGTTTTCAACGCGGAGACATTCATCATAGGAGGAAGTGCAGGTCTTCTAGGTATAGCCATAGCGTATCTTCTGACATTCCCGGTAAACAGAATACTGCTCAGACTCACGAATCTCTCGGGAGTAGCTCAATTGAATCCCCTGCACGCCTTGCTGTTGGTGCTCGTCAGTGTGGCGCTGACGATGCTCGGCGGATTGATACCCGCACGCATGGCGGCCCACAAAGACCCCGTAGAAGCCCTGAGGGCCGAGTAGATGTCTTCAAATGGTTGGATTACGAAACGTTCAGTCCGGCAAAATCCAATACTATGTGTAAAGTGGTGATCTCATGAAGGATATTCAGGAGATCAAAGAGAGACACAATATCATTATGAAGACTGCATTGATGTTTGTGATTTTTTCGCGTGTAAGCGCTGTTGGACGAAGGGCATATGCTATTATTCATATACTAGCTATTGCTCCTGAAGACCGCCATTAATTTCGTGAGAAGTCGATGCAAGAAGATGAGCAAAACGGAAGTCACGACTAGTAGCCATTTGTAGCGTACTCTCCTGTATGCTCAAATGGATTAATACTGTTCACGTGAGCGTGTAGTATGGCGGGCAGTTCTGTAAGCTTCCTTTTTATGAGTCTGTGATGATTCTATTGTTTAATGGGGATGATCTATGTCAATGAAAATCCTGGTTGTCGACGATTCGGCTACAGATAGGGTTCTTATCGAACGTATTTTGAGCGAGTACGATGTATTGACTGCTTGCGATGGCGTAGATGCCATGAAGCAGATAGACGCGAACAATGAGATAGGTCTGATAATCCTGGATCTGAATATGCCCAGAATGAATGGACTCGAAGTGTTGAAAGTCCTGAAGTCGGAAGAAAAATACGAGGGGATTCGCACAATAATACTGACAAACTACGATGAGCTGGACAATGAAATCAAAGGGTTGGAGCTTGGAGCTGTCGACTACATAAGAAAACCCATTCATCTGGCTTCTCTGAAGACAAGGGTCGGAATTCATCTGGAGCTCATCAAAATACAGCGGCGACTAGAGCAGAAACTTGTCGAGCAAAGATCGACGTTTGATACGATCTTCAACCAGGCACCGATTGGAATTTCGATTTCTTACAGCAGTGACTCCTCAGATGCAATTAGTGATGTAGATACACAGATCAACTCGATGTTCGAACAAATTGCCGGCAGGACGAAAGAAGAGATGATCGAGCTTGGCTGGGCAAATATCACGCATCCAGAAGATCTGGAGAAGGATCTAGAGTATTATAAGAAGCTGAAATCAGGAGAAATCGAAAGTTATGCAATGGAAAAGAGATTTGTCAGGCCTGACGGTTCCATCGTATGGGTTGAAATGACGGTAGCTTCCCTCAAACTTATGGGTGAAAGTGAAATTGCCCATATCGCTCTTCTTAAGGATATAACAAGAAGAAAAGCGATCGAGGAAAATCTCAAGTACAGCTATGAACACGATAGCTGGACGGGACTTTACAACCGCAACTACATGGAGAATCTTCTGGAGAGCGATTCGAGAAGGGGATTTCACGAGAAAAGGGCAGTAGTGAGCATCAACCTGAGCGCGATGCAATCATTGACGACTACATATGGATTTCACTACACGCAGGAACTGAATAAGAAGATCGCCGATATACTCGGCCAATACTGCAACGGCGGGCGAGTGCTTTTCAACATATACGAGAATCGATTCGCTTTCTATATAAAAGGCTACGAGGACAAGAATGAACTGACTGAATTCTCCGAGGAAATTGCAAAAACCCTGGAACCGCTTCTTATAACTGAAAGAATTAGTGGCGGAATAGGAATCGTTGAAATAGATGAAGAGAACGGACGAGATGTTGATGGACTCCTGAAGAAACTTCTTATCACATCGGAGAGGGCTATCGATATCGACAACAGGGAGATAGGCATATGTTTCTACGACGCGGCGATTGAAGAACAGATGGTACGCGAGCAGGAAATAAAACGCGCGCTCACCGAAATCGCAGCCGATGAGAGTTACAGCAGGCTGTTTCTGCAGTACCAGCCGATCATAGAACTAAAAACCGATGCGATAATTGGTTTTGAGGCTCTGTCCAGACTGAACATAGATAAGCTTGGTCAGGTACCTCCTCTGGAATTCATACCGATAGCCGAAAAGACGAAGCTCATTGTCCCGATCGGAAGAAGAATCATGCTTCAAGCTTTCCGCTTCCTGAAAAAGCTGAACGATCTCGGTCACTCTTCAATAGGTGTTTCGATCAATGTCTCCGCCATCCAGCTACTGAGAGATGACTTCGCAAGCAGCCTCTTCCAGATGATAAAAGATGCCCGTGTTCATCCTGAAAAGATCTGCATCGAGATCACGGAATCGGTCGTGGCTTCGAACTATGAGGAAATGAACCGTATTCTAGGCAAGCTTAGTGATTCAGGGATTCATATAGCCATAGACGATTTCGGGACGGGCTACTCCTCCCTTGCAAGGGAAAGGGATCTAAATGTGAACTGCCTTAAGATAGACAAATCCTTCATAAATAGACTGATGTACCTCAAAAGTGAGGAGGCCATCACCAGTGACATTATTTCAATGGCTCATAAACTGGGACACTGTGTTGTGGCGGAAGGTGTGGAGTACCAAAAGCAAAGAGATTATCTGGAGAGATGGGGTTGCGACAAAATACAGGGGTACTTGATCAGTAAACCACTGAATGAAGAAGCGGCGATCGAATTCCTAAAGACGTATAATCATTGGTAGTGAATTCGAATCGATTGTTGGATGCCGCAAATAGGAATTGTAAGTTCTTCGAAAGTCTGCAATCTAACACCGCTTCTTTATAAACAAACACCAAGAAGACTCTCGATTTCAATCAAGGAGATTCCGGCAGAAAATGGGTCTTCCCTTCGTGTGGGTCAATGAACGATCGCGATATCAACGCCGCGATAAACATTAGAAATATAGGCATCACTACCGCCGGGACTGCGGAAAGTAATGCCTGTGGAGAAGATGTAAGACCTGCTACTACAGGGGCTATCTTATATGAAGCAGCAAGCTCATCACTTCAGTGCTGAGTAGTTCACGCATTAAACAGGTTATTCCGTCAATAGGGCATAAAGAGCTGCCGACCTGAGTCGGCAGCTCATGTTCTATATGGAACTAAGTGACTGAAACTATTGGAGCTGAAGCACCAGAGTGTCTGCCAGTTTCCAGTACGCCTTTTCGACCTCTAGCATTACAGAGGATGTATAGTTTGTAAGGAACTCGATCGCAAGAGCCGGATCCTGGTTATATAGCTCCAGAGCCACTTTTTCAATTGAATCCTGCATTTTGTACAGCCTCTGTTGTATCGGATCCCTGACTTCGATGACTTGAGGCATGAAAACCTGGTACCTCTGGTTAGAAAGTTTGTTCACCGTCGCGAAGGCATAGTAGGCGGCATTTCTATCAACGGTCTTGTCGCTTCTGTTTACTATTGTCCACGACACCGGGACTTCGGTGTTAGCACAGTAAAGCGGAACCACGACTGTCTTCTGCGAGTTGGAAAGCCCGAACCACACAACGCCACCTATCGGATCGGGTAGCCAGCTACGACACTGGTTTATATAGAAGCAGCTGGTGGAATGTGAAGCGAAATTACTGACCGTCGCAACCCCAAGAAGTGCCTTGATATCGTTTCCAGGTTGAGGAGAGGCCAGGTTGCTCTTCACAAGATTACCTTTGCTGTCTTTGTAGTACCATGCTTCGGCCGCTTCCGCGTCATTAGGGGTCCCAGTTGCTACATCTCTAAAGAGCTCGATGACATCGTACACCGATAGCTTGTTGTCCGGCTTGAAAGAGAAAGGATAGTCATCGGTCTTGTTGTAGTCCCAGTTGCCGGACGGGTTCAATAACGTGAAGAATCTTGCGGTTCTTGAACTCCATTTCCCCTTGATGTTTCCGTACACGTATTTCCAAACGAACGGTTCCCCACTGTTCGGATCATACCTGCCGATTTCGATCGCTGTATCAAGGTAATTGTCGCAGATCAAGAAGTCACCTTCAGGAACATTTGGTGGGCGATTAGTTTTAAGGTCGATTTCACCTATCATGCTGTAGTTTCCATTAATGCTTACGTGGTCGTCAGGCACTCTCTGGGCCGCCCATACTGCACCGGGACCTTCACCCGGTTTCCAGAGGGGTCCCACTCCGTAAACTTCAAAAAACCAGACTTCATTTGGATCGGCAACCGATAAGCCCTCTCCCAGATTGCAAGACTCCCTGTAGCCATATTCAACGGCAAGGTCACCCATGAGCTGCACCGCTTCACGCGCCGTCTTACATCTCTGGAGAGCGAAGACTTCTAGCTGCTCGATAGTCATGATTGCATACTCGCTATTTGCCGTCTCTCTTGCACCGCCCTGAGTGGTTTCCCCTATTAGGAGCTGGTGCTCATTTCCAAAAGGATATGCGTTGTTAAAGTACTGGTACGTGTGCTCAACTTGCGGGATTTCGCCGAGTTTCACAAGCGGCATCCTGTCGCCGTAGACAATCCACTCATACACGGGAGCCATTTCCCCAGGTTCGTGGTCTGCCGCGGGCACTATGATGATTCTGGAATCGTATGTACCGTTCACAGTCTGTGAAGAAATGACAGAACCGTCGGTGGTTGCAAGCTTTCCGACCATGATATCGGTACAGGCGAACAGACTTGCGTGGAAGATAAACAACACGAAAAGAATGGCGATCAACAATCTTCTCATTATCAATTCCCCTCCTTGAAAATCATAAACAGTATTTTGTTTTGTGAAGAATGTCTGGCTTCGAATGAAGTAATCAAAGAAGATACGGCTATTTGTGCTCCTCGCTCATCCTCTCCCATGGCCTCCCTTCAAAGGAGTAAGGAGTCTCATGTGTTTTGCACAACAAAAAGGCTCAGAATTATCGAGCCAGATCACCGGTATTCATTTTCCTGGAAGCAAAATATGATCGAAAGACCGTACGGCTAGAAAACTCGTAAAACCGTATTGGCAACCCTCAGGGCTATTCGAAGCAAGTTCGCGATGCTAATATTCTACAGTTGCATCATATCACTTCTTCTATATTGTACGTAATCCGAAAAATCCTAACTGCTGGCAGTTTGAGTTGATGGGAAACAACTACGCGGGAATCGCTTCGATTTCAACAGGCAGTCTCCACCCGCTAATTAGATTATGGTTTCTAAAAGTACTTTATAATCAGCGCGATCCAGTAGGCTATTACAACGATACCGGCAATAGCAAGACCCGCGATGACGAGTGGAATTAAGCTGGCGATTATCATCATTTGATCACCTCCACGGGATATGGAAAGCAAAGACTATCGTCCTCAGGCGACAGAGAATGTCACTGTTAATTATATGCTTCTGTTTTGCGTTTACCGATCCGGAAACAAGCTCATTTAATCCATATTCCGACTGAGAAACTTAATTCTCGAGTTGCGAATTCATTTTTCTCACCCTATCTCACTGGGTGACCACGGCTAAGTCAAATTGCGCAAGTCGGGATTATCGTAAGTTGAGTCTTAAGCTGGTGAAGAACTTCCTGAAACCCGTATCGCAGCCATCGCTGTTGATCTTTCCCTTTTCGTAGAGTTCGACGAAGTACTCACCACTGCTGATTTCCACCGACAGCGAGTCGAGAGGAAAGCCGGGTTTTCTTATCGCGTGGGGCTTATCGACGAGCAGGAAACTCTCGGCCAGGTCTTCCCCGTCGTAAGTTACGACTCTCTCACGATCAATAATCAGGCAGATCGCGTTCCTGTAGCTCGCCCTCGCTATGCCTCCGAGCTCCTTCACGAGCTTAGAGTAATACTCAATCATTTCTTCGTCGCTCAATTCCCTGTCGTTGACTCTCCTGACTCTCGATCCGGGTTGTCTATTATCATCTAGACCCTGTATATAGAGGCCGGAGTCGCAGGAAAAGAGAGGCTTTCCGATCACTTCGTAATACGCTCGAGCCTTTATGTACGCATTTTCGGCCGGGGTGTCGCCTTCCTCAGGTATCCCGGGGAGCGCGATGTGCCTGTCCGGTGCCAGTATATCGATCCCCAGACCATCGAGCATCTTTCGCATATACTCTATCTTGCTTATGTTGGTAGTCGCATATATCAGTTTCATAAAGTAGTTTGACCTCCGTTGCAAGTATGGAGCCGCAAAAAGATGTTATCATGACCTGGATTACAAGTTTTCAAGTTTTCCTTAATCTAATCAATAGAACGAAATTCCGTATAGGATCACTACGGGATGACAGGCAAGGCGAAAATGAAGATTGACGGGATCCTGACGTCTGTTGTCTTCGATTTTATTATCACAAGAACAAGGGCCCTTTCGGGCCCTTGAATTGAATGGGTAGGGGTTTTAGCAATTACTGCTGTGCCGCTTTTCCGAATCCTCTGCCGAGTCCCGGTCCCTTTTCGCCAGAGGCGCCACGCCTGTAGCCTGTTCCGTCCTGGGCATTCTTCAGTTCTCTTACACCGCCGTTCGGGCAGTTGTCATTGATTCCGTCGCCGTCTGCATCCACGAAGTTCTCACAGGTTGGGTCCTGGACCCTCTGCATCGCTTTCGTTCCGTAACCTACTGCCAGTGTCATTCCACCAATTAGAAGAGCCGTTATCGTAATCAACACTATCTTTTTCATTTCTTACACCTCCATATGATTTTTGGTACATTCTCAGTCTACGGCGTGTTTCTTAGAGTCCGCTTAACAGCCGCTTAGAGATTGCTTAGAAAACGGAACCGTGGTTTCTGATGGGAAGTTGGCGGTTGGAATAGCGAAGAACCAGTTGCAAGTTATAGGTATAGGGGGGAGCAGAAAGAAATCCCGTGTCGGGGCACGGGGATGACAGTCTTACAATTTTCTCTTCATGCGGACCTTAATCCTTCATCTTGCTATTACCCACAACCCCCAACGCACAACCGACAGCTGTTCTTAGAGAGAGAAAGTCCCCGGAGACGCGGATTTGAATAGACAGCTTTTACGTTTCGTGTATCGCCCGCCTGGATCGGGGTCACCGAAAGTCAATCGGTGTGGTGTCGTTTATTCAGGCTTTTTAAGGGGCATCACTATCTTTGTGAGGTGCTGGCTTTCTGGAAACTCCGGACCGTTGTAATAATGCTCATAAACGACTCCGGTAGAAATGAATCCGTTCTTCGTTATCCATTCGGCCATCTCGCTGTACACCGATTCCATCTGGGCGTAAGGACCCATGAAGATGGAGAAAACGTTCAACCCTTCGGGAATCGATCCCTGAACGATGTCGCCCCTTCCGGAGAGTTTCGATGAGACGGGGAAGCCTATCTCGACATCGAGATTTTGCATATCCATGTTGTGATAAGCCACGAATGGGATATCTGCCGGAAACTCTCCCAGCTCGCCGAGATAAGCCGCGATCTCTCCATAGCACTTTCCTATCAGTCCGGGCAGATTTTGAACGCTCGTTGCTGTACGTACTACAAGCGTTGGCTGTTCGCTCCGTTTCAGTAATCCTATCGTAGATACCCTTGGCATTTTTGTCCCCCCTTTGCACTTTGTTTCGAAGTGACCTTTGTAGTGTCGATTTCTCTAATCTCTAACCTGTTCGAGTCGATTATGTGTGGCAACTACATTCAGAATACTACATTTCTCTGGAATTTCCACAAGCCCGACAGATCGAGTATCCGGTCAGTATTTCAGGTATATCACTATGTCGTTTTTGAGGAAGTCCCAGGCGGGGTTGTTCCGAAAGTCGAAGGAGAATTCCCTGAAATCAACTAGCAGCTTCTCGAGTTCCAAGCGGTTTTTTACTGTCGTCTCGTCGGTGTATATGAAGACCCTGATTTCGGAGTTGTCGGCAACGGTAATAGTTTCGGCAATTTCAAAGCTTTCGTTCCGGAGTTCGAGGATCGAGACCTTCATTTCGCTTATGGTTATGTCGGAGGAGCCGAAAGTGATCGCATGGTCTGTGTTGTTTCTGACGTTCATCACGAAAACGGGATAACTTCCGTCGGCCACCACGAACCGGTCTCTATACATAGATCCCGAGCGATCGTGCTGGGCGGCCGAACCGTCGGTGTTCATCATCCAGCAGAAGAACTCCTCGTCCACCGGATGGCAGATGACGGTCATTGTACCGTCTTTCCGATACAGATAGGCGCCCCGGCCGATGATATCGAAAATATGAACCGCGCTTGCCAGAGACTGCGGATACAGTGCCATCAACCGACTAATGAACACGATCTGTAAAAGCAAGACGAGTATCCAGTTCAGGGGTCTTTCTAGTCGTCCTCTCATGAGAATATGATACACCGATTAGCAAGATTAAAGCCTGAGAAACGATATTCGCCAATTAAAGTTGTTTATGATCTTCTATCGTGCATATACTTTCTATAACTCTCCAAAAGTTCCGATTTCATAACTTTATAATTACCAATGATTCGGTCGGTCGTTGTTGTGATAGTATGATTAGCAAAGTTGGGCTTATTCTTCAGGGTTGTTTTTCCACATCATTTCTACCAAGGGGAGGTGCTCTATGAGAAAGTTGTTTATGCTCCTGCTACTTTCCATCTGTTTCTTCACGGCTTTTGCGTTCGCGGCTCAAACACTGGTGGTTGCCTTCATGGGTGATCCTATATGGTTCAATCCATGCGCCAAAACCGACGACTACGGCGCGTCGGTGAACAGAAACATCTTCGATCAGCTAGTTGCACAGGATGTCAATTACAATCTGGTTCCACAGCTGGCGACCAGCTGGGAAGTCTCCGAAGACGGTAAGGAGTACACGTTCCACCTGAGAAAAGGCGTGAAGTGGCACGATGGAGAAGCCTTCACTTCCAGAGACGTCAAGTACACGCTCGAGTCTATCGTCAACAACAAGGGTGCGGCTTACAACAACGTGGCGATGATCACAGAAGTGGTCTGTCCCGACGATTATACCGCCGTGGTCAAGTTGCAGGATCCTTACGCTCCGTTCATTCCCTTCCTTGCATGGTACGGAACGCAGATGATGCCGGCCCACCTGTACGAAGGAACTGACTGGAACGACAATCCGGCCAACCAGA
>NZ_DAOSEH010000067.1:0-12316 GCF_035363035.1 Mesotoga sp.
AAGACCCGGCTTTCAACTGCGGAAAAGGTTCTGTACTGAACTTGAAGGGCGAAGTGGAGATGGATGCAGCGATCATGGACAGCGAACTGAACGCCGGCGCCGTCTCCGGCCTCAAGAGAATCCTCCATCCCATAGAGGTGGCGAGAGCCGTCATGGAGCAGACGGACAACGTTTTACTCTCTGGCCAGGAAGTGGAGGAGTTCATCCGGATCATGGGTTTCCCGCGCGAGGAGAACCTTGTTGTGCCGACGAGACAGATGCAGTGGCAAAGGAATATGGAAAAGATCGAGAGGGGCGAGAACCTGCGCTTCTCCAGAACCATTGCGCTGGCCAGAAAAACCCCGGGGTATTACTCCACCTCCGGGGCCGTTGCGATAGACGACAACGGAAAGATGGCCGCGGCCACTTCCACGGGCGGCATCGTGATGAAAACCTTCGGAAGGGTGGGAGACACTCCCGTAATCGGTGCGGGTACCTACGCAAACAACTTCGGAGCCGTCTCGGCAACGGGACACGGGGAAAAGATAATAAAGCTGACGCTTTGCAGACTCGTGGCCTTCTTTATGGAACAATACCCGGCCCAGAAGGCCGTCGATCTGGCCCTGGAGAGAGCCAAGTATATCGACTGTGAATGCGGACTGATCGCGATCGACCGGTATGCAAACATAGGGATAGGTTATACCACCAGAGATATGTCCTGGGCGTACGCAAGAGAAGGCCATAAACCGGTAACCTTTTGACCCATACTTATTCGGCTCTTCCGTCGGCAATCTGTGATCGGCTCTCTACTCTAAGCTTCTTGATCGCTCCCATCGCTAGGATCCCGGCGACGAACAACGTGAAGAAATCTGCCGTTGTCTGGGCGTAGATGACCCCGTTGAGCCCGAAAATACGCGGCAGCGTTATCACGGCCGGTATGAGGAATATCCCCTGCTTGGCCATAGAGAGGATACCGGCCGATAGTCCCTTTCCCATGCCCTGGAAGAGATAGTTGAATGTCAAAACGAAGCCAAAGGTCGGGAAAAAGATGCTCACGGCTCTGAGAGCCTGCGAACCGATTTCTATGACCTTAGGATCGTCGCTGAATATATTTATTATCATACCGGGGAAGACCATGCCCGCAATTCCGAACACGATCGCGAAGGCCGTAGTAACTATCAGTGAGAACTTGAGTGCTTCAAATATCCTAGAGTAATTCTTCGCACCGTAGTTGTAGCCGGTAACGGGCTGGAAAGCCTGGCCGTAACCGAAGAGAACCATCATCCCCAGCATCAGCACCCTCATGGTGATTCCAACCGAGGCGACGGCGTGATCGCCGTACACGGCCGCCGCGTTGTTTAACAGGGCAACCGAGAAGCTCGATAGAAACTGCCTTAGAAAGGTTGGCAGGCCGATCTTGAAGATCTCGCCGTAAATGTGAAGCGAAAACCTGTAGAGCTTTATCGACAGACGTGTATAACTCTTCTTGCGCAGATAGTACTCCAGAAGTATCATGGTCGATACGGACTGGGAAATGACCGTGGCCAGCGCGGCACCGACTACCCCCATGCCAAAACCGAAGATGAAAATCGGATCGAGGGCGACGTTCAGAAGAGCTCCCGACACCATGGCCATCATGAACCTCGGCGCGTTTCCCTCGGCTCTCACCAGGTTGTTCATGGTCATGTTCATCATGTTCAGAATCGATCCCGCGATTATAACCATCGTGTACTCTCTGGCGTACTCCATTATCGTTTCCGTGGCGCCGAAGGCCCGAAGCAAAGGATCGAGGAAGGTCAGCCCCAGGATGGTGAAGACGATTCCCGTCGCCAGACTGGTGAAAAAGGCCGTCGAAGCGGCCCTGTCGGCCTGTTCCCTGTCTCCGGCGCCCAGCAATCTGGAAACGTACGAAGCGCCGCCGACACCGTAAGTGAGGCCGACGGCGCCGATCAGATTGAATATGGGAAAGGCGATGGCGATCGCTCCCATCGCGCTCGTGCCGATCCTTCCGATGAAAAAGGCGTCTACGAGGTTATAGATGGCATTGGTCAACATGGCTATGATAGATGGTATGGAGAGGCCGATCAAAAGGGACGGGATCTTCATCTTTCCCAGCGCCCTGGCCCTCTCCTCCGAACTGCTGAACTTCAAGACGATACCTCCATTGTATTGCGAAGCTTTGCTCTTTCAATAATACACCACGCACTGCAATTATTTAGAATCAGGCCTCTACATTACGCTCAACACAATGTTTTGCTCCCGACGGCCACTTCGCCTGAGAAGCAGAAATGCTAGAATTGTTCTAAACAGTTGTAGCGGGAGGGAAGGTTTCTGTTCATATTGTTGTTCACCTTGATAGCCTGGTTAACGGGCTTACTGATTTTCGGCGGGTTAAAAGTTCTGGAAGCCTTGCATTCGAAGGATGGTGGCACTGGAAGGAAAGTCTCTCTAATAATCCCGGCCAGGAACGAGGAGAAGAATATCGGGAAGCTACTGGAATCGATTTCGAAGCAGAAGACCGTTCCGCACGAAGTGATCGTAGTTGACGACAATTCGTCGGACGGAACTGCGGAGATCGCTTCGGACTACAATGTCAAACTTGTCAGGCTCGAATCCGACCCGCCGACGGGATGGATAGGCAAGTCCTGGGCCTGCTGGAACGGCTACCTCAATTCCGCCGGAGAGACCCTGGTCTTCCTGGATGCGGACGTAGAACTCTCTCCTGAAGCTCTCGGCACCATCATCGACCTTCAAGAGCTCAAAGGCGGCCTGGTTTCCGTCCAGCCTTACCACAGAATGGAACGCTTCTACGAGAGCTTCTCGCTGGTATTCAATCTCATAGTGGTCGCTTCGCTTGGGAATTTCATGGCCGGCGAAAGGAACGCGCCGGGAGCTTTCGGCCCCTGCATGGTCTGCTCGCGAAGCGATTATTCCGACGTGGGCGGTCACGAAACGATAAGAAGCAACGTTCTTGACGATATCGAGCTGGGAAGGGCCTTTCGGAAAAGTGGATTCCTTGTGAGCAACACCTTTGGAGGCGAGCTGATCAGTTTCAGGATGTACCCGGGTGGGATCGGGGAAGTTCTGAAGGGCTGGGGAAAGAACTTCGCGAAGGGCGCCGGCTCTACACCGCCGCTCACCCTCTTGCTGATGATCCTGTGGATCACCGGGGGCTTTTCTACCTTTCTGAGACTGCCCATCGCCTTAGGTTTCCAGATCCAGTTCATCGCGTTCATCATCATGTATCTGGCTTATGCCATCCAGATCTACCTGTACTCAAGGAAGATCGGCTCCTTCTCAATAGGCCACGCCCTTATCTTTCCGGTCTATTTTCTCTTTTTCTTCTATACCTTCATCTACTCAGGTTTGAGAACTCTGCTTTTCAGACGTGTCAGCTGGAAGGGAAGGGATATAGATGTCTGAAGTTATCTTTCTTCTTCTTTTTCTGCTGGAGTTCTTCATGGGTTCGATGATGTTCTCGTACTGGCTGGGGAAGATCAAGGGAAAGGACATAAGGCAAACCAGGGACGGCAACCCCGGCGGCTCTAATCTGGGAAGGATCTTCGGCTGGAAGTGGGGTATGGCCGGCATAGCTCTGGATTTTCTCAAGGGCTACGTTCCGCTGGTTTTCATCGTAGAATCGGGGATTTTGAAAGACTGGCGACTGGCGGTCGTTTCGGTCGCACCCGTTCTCGGCCACGCCTTCTCGCCCTTCCTGAAGTTTTCGGGGGGGAAGGCCGTCGCCGTTACCTTCGGCATCTGGTCGGCTTTGACCAAGTGGGAGGTTCCCGTGCTGCTCGGAACGATCTTCACCATCTTTTCTCTCTCGAGGGCAATCGGCAAGAAAGGTAAAACAACCCCCGCCGAGGACGCCGCGAGGGTCGTGGTTGGCATGCTCGCCGTTCTGGTTTACGTTCTTCTGCGTGGCATTCCCTATCTGCTGCCCGTATGGATCATGAACATGGCGATACTTATCTACAGGCACCTGGCGGATATGAAAGCGCTTCTCGTCAACCACGCCTCAAAAAGAAACGGCCGGTGAAGCAAATGAAAAATACCAAAACGGACCGGAATCATCTGGCGATTACGAAATAAAAAACAACACCGAGAACCGTCACCAGGACAACACCGACGGCCAGCGATATCAAAGTAAGCATAAAATCACCTCCCTGAATATTTTATCGTAAACAAACCGTTTTTTAACCTCGGTTCCCGCCAACTCATAACGAGGATGGTATCGTCTGTCGGTAGGCCAAAGAAACCATAATCGCAACTTATGCACCTCGAAACGCATAGGTTGAGTGATTAGCTCTTTTGATTGGTCCGTTGTGATAATATTGATTAGATGGCAACGCGGGATGAATTGTATATTTCGACCTTCAACCGATGATTACCCTTTCCAACAGTTACAAACCTCAGCAATTATTGATCCCGCACAATGCATCAACTTGTAGAGCAAGTAGTTTTTAGCAAAGGTTTGAGTGCCGTCACAAAAAGGGAAGTGGAGACATGAAGGTTTTGATGGTCTATCCAGAATATCCAGAAACATTTTGGAGTTTCAAGCACGCATTAAAATTCGTCTCAAAAAGGGCAGCGTACCCACCACTCGGACTAATGACCGTTTCGGCTATGTTGCCTGAAGAGTGGGAGAAGAAACTTATCGATATGAACACGGACACTCTAAGTGACGAAG
The DNA here is from genome assembly GCF_035363035.1 of Mesotoga sp. Classification (NCBI taxonomy): domain Bacteria; kingdom Thermotogati; phylum Thermotogota; class Thermotogae; order Kosmotogales; family Kosmotogaceae; genus Mesotoga; species Mesotoga sp. The sequence goes on from NZ_DAOSEH010000067.1 coordinate 4,673, forward strand.
ATATCTTAAACTCCAATTACGTAATGATCAGTTCAATGGATATTCAGTTCGATTCAGCAAAGAAGGTTCTTCAGAGGTGCAAAGATTTAGGTGTCAAAACTATAGCGGGCGGGCCGCTTTTCACAACTAGACCAGAGGAGTTCAGTGAAGTCGATCATCTAGTTCTTGGTGAAGCAGAAGTGACTCTGGCGCCGTTCCTTCATGATTTAGAGAAAGGCCGGGCTAAGCACATTTACAGATCCGACGGCTTTCCAGATATCTCTAACAGTCCCATTCCAGACTGGAAGCTTCTTGACATGAGAAAGTACTCTTCTATGAACATCCAGTATTCTAGAGGTTGTCCTTATAATTGCGAGTTCTGCGACATTGTTCTGCTAAACGGACGTATTCCCAGGACGAAGAGAGCGGAAAAACTCATTGGCGAAATGGAAGCGTTGTATATAGCCGGCTGGCGTGGAGGAGTATTCATAGTTGACGATAACTTCATCGGAAATAAAACTAAACTGAAGAGAGAAATTCTTCCGGCTATTGCCGAATGGATGAAAAACAGGAATTATCCGTTTTTGTTGAATACGGAAGCCTCAATTGATCTTTCAGATGACGATGAACTGATGAAACTCATGGTCGACGCGAATTTTGGAACCGTCTTCGTCGGCATAGAGACTACCGAGGAGGAAAGTCTCGTTGAATGCGGCAAGTACCAGAACCGAAACAGAGACTTGCTATCCTCTGTAAGGAAGATACAGGAGTTCGGTCTGCAGGTTCAGGGCGGATTTATTGTAGGCTTTGATCACGACAGGCCTTCGGTATTTCGGAACATGATCAATTTCATCCAGAAGAGCGGTATAGTGACGGCAATGGTTGGTGTCCTCACAGCGCCTACGGGCACAAGACTCTTCCTGAGGTTGAAAGATGAGAACAGGATCGCGTCGGAGTTTTCCGGCAACAACACCAGCATTCTGACTAACATAGTTCCCAAGATGGGTCTCAATAACCTTGTAGACGGTTACTATAAAATACTCAGAAGCATCTACGCGCCGAAACCCTATCGCCAGAGAGTAATAACCTTTCTCAAGAACTACAAACCGAATTCACTTAGACATGTCAGGCCCCTTTCCGACAATCTGAAGGCTTTCGTTAAGTCGCTGTGGGTACTTGGAATAAGGGAAAAAGGTCGAATTAACTATTGGTTGTTGCTCCTCTGGACGGCCTTCTTTAAGCCATCGCTTTTTCCATTGTCAGTTGAATTTGCGATATACGGCTATCACTTCCGAAAATCCTTTTCTTTTGGGTTATACAGAGAGAATAAAACACAACCACCGAGTTACGCAGAAAGAGATTCAAAGTGACCGCAGACTGATGTCAGCGATTCTCGATGGCTCCTTCTAAAGCTCTGCCAGAAAAAACCGGAGGGCATTTACCCTCCGGCCTTGTTTTGATGGTTCGCAACGGCTTTTTTATTCCGGCCTGACGTCGGGGAAGATCAGAACATCGTAGCTCGGCATGCTTTCAAAGAGAAGTTCGTTGGTGGTGTAATCCATGACCAGAACCCTGTGCATACCGTTGGCATCCTTTTCCGTGAAGTAGATGTAAGGCCCTTCTATCTTGATCGAAGGGACCGGCGCGTCCATCCAGAGTACCCTGTTACTGAGTACCCGGTCGGTGCCGGTTTCAAGATCGTACACCCGCAGGGCGATGTAAGAGAAATCGCCATACTCCTCAGGCGGAACAAAATAGATGATCTTGTTCTCGCTTCCAAACTCCGCCCAGACAGCCGTTTTTGCCGTTTTTAGCGTCTCGTCCGTCGCCAGGTCGACGAGGTTGCCGTCGTAGTCTATCGCGTAAGCGTTGTCGTTGGAGAGGAAAACGAGATCGTACCAGTCTTCCACGGTCTCGAGCACCTCGCCCGTATCTGCGTTGAATATGGAGAAGACATCGTAATCGGTGGAGACAGCCACCCTGTAACCATCGGGCGACCAGGAGACCGGTACCATTCCGAAATCTCCGTCGGCCGACCAGATCTGCGTCAATTCCGGTCCAATCATTACTATCTTCTCGCCGTAATTGTCCAGAAGCAGGAATTTCGAGCGATCCGGGGAAAGCGAATAGACGGTGTAGCCGTTGAATCTGGCCTTTCTCTCTCCGTCAACCACGACCCTCTCGTTCTGCAGCGATATATAGACGAATGTCCTTGAATCGAGGAACTGGCCATATATCGCATCTGTCAGACTCCCGAAGAGATTACCTTCGATATCGAAGAAACCGACGTTCCCGCTCTCATAATCCATATTCAGCGTGTTGTAGGAGATAACTACCTCTTCTCCTTCCAGCAGTTCGTTTATCTTCTTGGGCGCCGGAACTCTCGACAGCCAGGAGTATATCCAGTCTAGCTCTTCGTGGCCGATCATATACATCTGAATATTATTCTGCAGCGATGCCTCGTCGCTGGAGAGCACGATCGCCCTGAACAGCTCGGAAACATAATCGGGAATATATATATAATCCAGTATCTCTATAGCCTTTCCCAGCGCGGCTTCGTCGTTGAAACTCTTTCCCTGGAGGAACAACTCCACAGCTTCGTCGTAGTTACCGTAGTTCAAAGCCAGCAGGCCTTTCAAGAAGTAATTCATCGGTTCCTCAGTCAGGTTCTGCGAGTATTCCATGAGCAGTTCCTCGGCGGTCGAGAAGTCTCCCTCGTAGAATAAATTCTCGATATAGGGTATCAGGAACTCGCTCTCTCCGAAATCTTCGACCAGTATCCTCGACACGATCAGCGAGAGATCGGTCGGGTACAGTTCTTTGGACTCTTCGTATAGATACTTGTAGAGCTCCAGGTGATCCTCGTTCTCGATCGATGTCACGGCATAGCGAACGTCGGATTCGCTGAGATACCAGGAGCTGTTGAGACTGCGCAAATGGTAGAGGAGCGATTTCCTGTTCTTGAAGTTATCGAAGTATATCTTCGACAATTCGCCCGCCTGCTCCGAGTAATAGTTGTTCAGAGCCTTTTCGATCGTTTTCTCGAAGATCGCCACCATGCCTTCGGGTATCTCCGTGAGGGCCCGGGCAACTTCGATCACGGTGTTGATATAGCTGTTGTCATCGTAGTTTTCTTCGTATATCTTGAGAAGCGCTTCGAGACTTTCTATATCCGCGGGGTTGGCAGCCAGTTTCGCTTTCAATTCTTCGGTCTGGGCGAATAAGAAGAGCGGTATCAAAGTCAGAAATAGAATTATGAGTATCTTTTTCATTATCTCACCTCCTAAACTATTCTATTCTCAACGGCCCTCCTTGAGTCCTGTTTTCGAGACTCTGCTCCCCGCAAACAAAACTACGATCGGATCGTTTTTCTAGAGCCTCTCTATCTCTCCCCCGACGAAATCGACCAGCTCGGATATATATGACTTCGAAAAGTCGAACTTGATCCCCGCCGCTTCGTACAGTTCATCGAGAGGTCTGGAGTATCCCAGAGAGAGAAACCTCTTGTAATCGGCTATGGCCTTTTCCCTGTCGAGTCTGTAATTTCTGTATATGGCAAGGGCTCCGAGCTGGGCGATACCGTACTCTATGTAGTAGAAGGGGTTGGTGAAGATATGGGGCTGAAGCAGCCAGCGGATTCGCCGCTCCCGCTCTAGACCTGACCAATCGATCCCGCCTTCGAACCTGGCGAAGATACCGGCGAACTTCTCGTCCCTCTCGTCGGGCGTGTGGTCGGGATTGGAGTAGATCCACTGCTGGAAGGCATCGACCGTCATGCACCAGGGCAGGAAGCTTATAGTTCCGGTCAGCTCCTCTTTTTTCGCCAATTTCAGTTCTTCGCTGTCAGGGTAGTATTCGTCCCAGTGATCCATGGTGAGCAGTTCCATCGACATCGAGGCGAGCTCGGCCGCTTCGTGCGTTGTGTGTCTGTACAGTATTATTCTCTCGTCCACAGTCGAGAAGGAGTGCATGGCGTGGCCCGATTCGTGGAGAATAGTTCTGACGTTGCCCGGCGTTCCGGTGGCGTTCATGAATATGAAGGGCGCCCCCGTCTCGTCCAGCGGGTAGTTATAGCCCCCGGGAGCCTTCCCCTTTCTATTTTCCAGATCCAGCAGTTCTGTGTTTTTCATCTTCTGCAGGTTGAGACCGAACTGTCTGTCTACTCTGGAGAGAACGGCGACGGCCTTTCCTATGAAGTCCTCCATGCCGTCGAAGGGCTTCAATACCCTTCCCGAGGGTTCTACCTGCGTATCCCAGGGCCTTAGCGACTCCACTCCGAGCTCTCTTCTCCGGCCTTCGTTCAGTTTTTTTACGAAGGGAACGACCACGGCTTCGACTGAATCGTGGAACCTGAAGATATCCTCGACCGAATAGACGAACCTGTTCTTCCTGGCGTGCATGAAATCTCTGTAGTTTTCGAAACCGGCATTTCTGGCCTGAGGTATCCTGATCTCCTTTAGCTGATCGAAAAGCTCTTCCAGTCTGTCGTGGACAGTGGAAAGCTTCTCCATCGAGAGTCTCCAGGTCTCCTCTCTTACTTTTCTGTCGGGTTCCTGCTGGAATCTGGAGAGTTGAGAGAGCGTGTACTCCTTACCGTCGTATTCTGCCGTCAAAGAGCCTATCGTAGCGCCGTAGGCGGAGGATAACTCCTTTTCCTTTATCTCGAGCGGAAGATTTTCCTCTCTGAACATTTCGATGGTGTTGGCCACTATCCTGTCGAAGTTCTCGTACCTGAGAGTGTCGAGCTCAGCCCTGTAGGGACTGTCGTAGTACTTCTTCAGCAGCCTCATTTTGTAGGGTTCGGCTCTGGAGAAGACCCCGGCGTAGAAGTTCGAATAGTTCTTCCTCTTTTCTTCACTGTCGGCGAATCTCGTCATCTCTATGTATCTCCAGGCCAGTTGCTCCTGGATCACCATATAGAGTTCGCTCCATCTGTAGAGAAACTCTTCCAGAGAATCCACGCTGTCCACAGGATACTCTTCAAGCCTCTTCAGCTCGGCCTCGACGTTCTTCCACACCGAAAGATCAAGGTCCTCCGGTAAATACCTGCGCGGCTGCTTCACGATCTTCTCATCTGTCATTCCTTTACCTCCCGTACCGATTTGTTAGATTAGCGACGTAAACGATTTTGCCACAAATGCTTTCCTTCCGGCAAGGTTTTTCCATACCTCAGCACCGAAGAACAATCTTGACAACTTAGAAGAGACGTCCTTAGGGAACCGTAACGCTGAACCTGAGGCTAGAGGTAAGAGGGGAGAGGTGTGAAGAGCGTGAAGGTCTTGACTTTCTAACCTCTAACCTGTCACCTCTAACCTCTGTTTAAGTTTGCGAGAGAGCGACGAGAAGAACGAGATCCCGTTTAAAATCACAACGGGATGACGGTGCGGGAGCATGACAAGATGATAACTTCTTCACATCATGACCTGTGGAATAACCTCCGGGGCTTTTCGGATCTTTACTAACATCAAATCAGCAAAAAGCCGGAGGATCAACGATCTCCGGCTTTATGTGTTGGCAGTTCTGTTAATTTACAACTGTCTGAACCGTATTTGCAGCTATTTCTACGGGATCTATTTCGAAGAGACGGTCACCGATGTATTTGATTCCCTTGATTCCAAGCTCGCCTATAAGTGATACCGCTTCCTCGCTGGATGTAAAGGTGATTCTTCCAGCAGACTCGAAAGGTACGATGGACCAGTTGTAAGATGGCGTAGGAGTAATCGTGCCCTTTTCGATTATGTAGTCTATGATCACGTTTCGATTCTCGACCGTTGAAGAAAGGACGATATCCGCATCTACCAGGTGGTAGCCACCGCCACCTGCGCGATAGTTATTGGTCACAACGAGGAATTCCATCTCATCTTCCACTTCCTCACCCTCATAAGTCAAATCCACAATTCTCTGACCCACGGGCTTTCGAACATCGATCTGGTAGTTTATACCTTCGATGATGTCGAAGTTGTAAGATGAGAAACGTGCAAGAAGGTTCTGATCGTCAGTCCGGGCGGGATCGATCTGGTTGAAGTTCTCCGCGCACTTTTCGAGCCAGCCTTTGAGTTCCACGCCGTTGACTCTCACAACGTGAAGAGTGTTCGAGTAGATGTAGATGTCGGCAGCATTCATGATTTTTATGTCTCCTGCATCTACGCTCGTATTGGTTCTGAATGGCGCTGCGGCTGAAAGTAAAGGCATTCCTTCAAATTCCGTGCCTTTGAAGTACTCTCTCGCATACCAGAGCTGGGCTTCGTTGATAAGCTGCGTTACTTCGTTATCGATCACCCTGCTGAAGTAGCTCTTGATCGGTACGGTTGTAGTTCCCACCGGGGCCATAACATAGTCGATAGTTGCTTCGTGCTGTTCCCTGACAGCCTCAACGATTTCGGGAGCGGATTCGATCGTTTCATCGACATACCATAGTTCCGGGAAGGATGAGAAGACTTCCCAACTTCCGTCTCTGTTGAGAAGGTGGAAATGGATGAGCCCCAGGGAGTTACCCCAGCTTCCCGCCATGGTGACTGGAACTTCATCGATCTTCTCTGCAGATCTTCCGTGGCTGTGTCCCATGATGATTGCATCAATTCCTTCAACACTTTCAAGGACATCTCTGGCGTCGGAGGTTCCCTGGTGTAGTGCAACGATTACCAGATCGACACCTTTTTCCCTCAACTCAGGAATGTATCTGGCAGCGGCGTCCGCTATCGGTTCAACATACACTCTTCCTTCAAGGAGGACTCTATCCCACATCATTATCTCGGGCGGTAAGAAACCGATTACTCCGATCTTTATCGGTATTCCATCGACTTCCCTTTCAAGCACCACGTAAGGATCGTATCTAAGCTCTTCGGTATCGGCATTGTAGAGGTTTGCAGAAAGCATCGGGAAATCAGCGGCTGCCATAGCGAGGTCGAGATATTCGAGACCGAAATTGAACTCGTGGTTTCCTATCGCCGCCGCATCATATTTCATGATGTTCATCGCTTTGATTATCGATGGAGTATCTCCCATACTTAGCGGTTCAACTCTCGCTTCTCGTTCTGCTAAAACACTTCCCTGTATGGCGTCACCAGTGTCGATCAAAATGGTGTTGTCATAGATCTCCCTTGCCCATTTGACAAGAGTATAGGTCTTAGCCACTCCGTAGTCCTTCACTTGCTGAACTGTCAAATAATCATAAGGCATAACGTAGCCGTGAAGATCGTTTGTACCCATAATAACCAGTTCGTGAGCCGTGACACTACCTAATGCAATCACCGGAATCAACGCGGCGAGAATCAGCACAATAACAACCACTGGAATCCTTTCTTTTTTCCAGTTCAACATTTTCACCTCCGTTTACGATTGTCCAGCAACGATCTCTGCTGGATAGATATGTTTTTCCCTCATGAATGTAAGAGTTCTCTGCCGAAGAAATTTGCGAATTTCAAAGATTGTTCCTGAACAGTACTATTTTACTATGACTGAGACCTCTAGAAAGAAAGAGAAGATACATCTGAATAAATGTGTAGAGCCGTTCTAATTACAGGCAACGAAGAACCACTCTTTAGAAGGACGGGTCCATGCTCCGGGGCCGGATGCTGGACGACTTTTATGACTCTTTCTCGCGACGCGGTCGCCTTGACTTGGCGCTTTCAAAAGTGATATTATAGGTCTGAAGTGAATAATTGT
>NZ_DAOSEH010000068.1:0-12194 GCF_035363035.1 Mesotoga sp.
TACGCGCCGACATCGGGAAAAACGGCCGTGGTGTTCCGTATCAACGACGATAACATTATAGCGAGCGGCACATCTCCATCAATAAGCTTTGCGGGAGTCACCACGTTCGAGGGAGAAGCCGTTTCCGTACCCGAGACGGATATCCAGTTCACCATCACCGACGTACCTTCGGAAAATTACTCGGCCTCGTGCCTTCTGAGCGATGGAGAGGCTGCGCTTAAAGCGATAATACCCGCGGATGCGGGCAGTTGTTCTCACTATCGCAATCGTCGATTCCAACTCACAATACACCGGAAGCGGTCAATGGGCATTCACGATCAAGTGAAAATTGTGAACCTTTCCACTCTGTAGTAAGGTATCGACATTTATCGGATTAAAAAGAAGAGAGCCCCGGGGCTCTCTTCTTCATTGTGCCGATTCCCCACGCTCGGCGTATATGCGCATCGCGTTCGAGAGAAAGACAGACAACCCTTCCCCGTATTTGTCGATGTTTCTGGTGAAGCGCTCGTCGTCGACATACATCTTTCCTATTCCCGCGAAGACGTCGAGCGTGTAATGATAACCGAAGCTCTCGTTGAAGAGTCTGTACATTCTGTCGATAGCCCTCTGCGCCACTTCGGAATCAGGAGCTTCTTTGCGGATCGCGGCCAGTTCTTTGAAAAGCTCATCCATAGTTTTCGCCATGACTTCCCTCTCTTCCCCGGACTTCGATTCGAGAAAGGCGTTGCTTCTCTCCACAGTCTCGTTTCCCCAGAGCCGGCGCGCCTCTTCTTCGTACGGATTCTTTGAAAAGTCGAACCCGTCGAACTTTTCCTTCTGTGTCATGATATTCACTCCTTTCAGAGATTCGATGGTTCTTTCGAGTGTGCCCAGCATAGTTTCGATACGCCTCTTCTCGTGCAACAGGTACTTTCTCTGCAGCTCGAAGGTCTTCTCCCTGTCGAAAGACGGGCTGTTCAAAAGGTCGCGTATCCTTTGCAGGGAGAAGCCGCACTCCTTGAAGAAAAGTATCTGTTGCAGCCTGTCCAGATCGCTTTCCGAGTATTCTCGGTAGTCGTTCTCCCGGTTGCGCCGCGGGCACAGGAGCCCCATCCTGTCGTAGTGGTGAAGCGCCCGTACGCTGATACCGGTAAGGTTCGCCACTTCTTTTACGTTCATCGGCCTCCCCTCCTCGCAGTTCCAATCATAAACTATGACGCAAGGTGATAGTCAAGACCGCTAAGAGGAATGGTTTTCTTTGTCGCGACTCGAAGCGAAAAGCGATCTCAAAGGACTATGTGCTGGAGTTCTTCAAGGCTTGTGATCCTGGGAGCGTAGTCGGGATAAGATCCCGAACGATCTATCAGCACTCCCTTTATACCGGCTCCGGCCGCCCCCATCATATCCACCCTGATGCTGTCTCCGACGAATATCACGTCGTCTCTCTCCAGGCCCATCAAATGAAGCGCCCGGTCGAATATCTCGCAAGAGGGTTTATAAGATCTCGCCATTTCCGAGGTCAATAGGACGTGGTGGGGGATTCTGTTGTTTCTTATCGCTTCGTTCACGAAGGAAGTGTCGGCGTTGGTGATTATCGCGATTGTGTATTCTCTGAAGAGTTTCTTCAGGATCTTCGCGTCGGGATAGGCCGGGAGCTTGCCGAAGGAAGAGTACATGTAGTTGCAGTAAGACTCGATGTCTCCGCTCAGGTCGAATTTCCTTATCATCTCGTCTATTAGCAGATAGTAATAGAACTTCTCCGGTTGAAAGGCCGACTTGTGATAGTCTTTGAAGTGCTTTCTGTATAGCCTGACAAACTCGTTTTCCAGCTCTTCAAAATCGGCCGTGCCATCGTTTGCCATCTTCTCGCAGACGGGTCCGAAGAGTCTGTGATTGCTAACTATGGTGCCAAAGAGATCGAAAATCATACCTTTAATCATCAGAGACTCCTTTTATGTATGAATATTGTGGACATATTAGGGCGTTTTTTGTATAATTGAATATATATATTTTAGCATCTGTTCCGGCTTACGATCTACTTGTGTTTCGGCGCTGAGGGGACAGGAGGTGTTTCTTATGTCCCGTGAAGTACGTCTTCTATGGCTTCACAGCAATCTTTCGAAAGATGGGTTGCCTTCGCTAGACGATTTTGCGAAAAAGTTCAGTATATCCACCAGGCAGGCCAAGAGGGATATCAAGTACCTGAGGACCAATCTCGGGGCTCCTCTCTCTTATTCCAGAGAGAGGTCCGGTTATTCATATACGAAGCCTTACGATATTCCCTCACTCTTCTCCGGTTCGCTAGGTATGGAAATCCCTAGCAGAAGCGAGATACGACAGACTCTGCTGAAGGCGATTGAGGAGGAGAAGGCTCTCAGAGTCCTGCTGGAAAACGGAAGGGCCGTTTACTTCCATCCTGCCTGTTCGGACGAAAGGCAGGAGATATTCGCCGGTCCGGGAGAGGGAGACGGGCTTCTCTTCATACAGGTCGGCGAAATAATAGAGATCCGCAAATCCAGAAGAAAGTATATGAAAGAGCCTATGCTCTGGAAGAGGAGGCTGCCCGTCGACGCCGTGGTAGAAAAAGCCGTCTTCGAAAAGGCGGGCGAGCTTTTCACGCACTACTTCTTCGATCTCGAAGACTTGATCGATTTCATCTTGAACAACAGAGGCATAAGGCTCAAGGGCGAGGCCTCCGCGGTGGATCGGATACGCAACGCCGCGAATACTTTACTGGAGGTTGTCGATAGTGATTAGATCGAAAATCGTTTATCTATTTCTCTTTCTTCTGTTCGCCGCTTTTGCGTGCGCCGGCAATTTGCGCGAACTTGTGTACGGGGAATCGCTTCCGGAAACTCTGGCCGAAGCCGGGGCCCGGGTCGTGGATACTCCGTCGGCGGGACTTATAAGGATAGAAACCCTTCTTTTCAATCCTTTCAACTGGCAGGGCATCCAATGGCAGAACCACCTGCTTATCATCCGGCCTCCGAGTGTTCAGTCGAGAGTGGCCCTGATCTTCATAACGGGCGACTACTCTTATTCGGAGGATGAGCTGGTGGTATTCCGGCTGATGGCGCTCCAGAACAGGGCGTACGTGGCCGTTCTCTTCGACGTTCCCAACCAGCCGCTCTTTAGAGGAAAGAGGGAGGACTGGCTGATCAGCCATACTTTCCTTGAGTTTCTCAGAACCGGTGATCCACGGTGGCCGGCGCTCGTACCGATGGTCGAATCGGCTGTAGTTTCGATGAACCTAATCCATGATTACGCCTCGAGCAGCGGCGACACTGTCGAGGGGTTCGTTCTGAGCGGAGGATCGAAACGCGGGTGGACCACCTGGCTCACGGCGGCGATCGATGAGAGGGTGGAGGGCATCGTTCCGATAGCCTACGACAACCTCAATCTCGCCGACCAGATGCGGCACCAGCTGGACTTCTGGGGAAGCTACAGCCGTTCCATTAGAGAGTACGTGGATAGCGGCATACTCAACGACCTAGACGATCCGAAGAAGCGAGAACTTCTGGAATTGGTGGATCCCTTTACTTACAGGGATTCGCTCGATCTGCCCAAGCTCATCGTTGTGGGAACCAACGATCCGTACTGGCCCGTAGATGCCGCCAACCTTTATATAGACGACCTTCCCGGTTACTCCGCCATGGTGTACGCACCCAACGCCGGTCACGGCACCGAAGTTTACAGGGTCACCCAGGCGATCCAGGGGATGATCTCCCATCTGAACACCGGGCTGGAATTTCCCTCTATCGAGATCTTTCTCGAAGAGACCGCCTCGAACGTGAAAATTAGTTTAAATGTCGATGAGAGAGACTCCAAGCTCGTGGAATTGCGGCTTTTTCACTCTCTCTCGGCCGTCAGGGATTTTCGCAAGGCCTTCTTCGAATACGAAACGATCGGGAAAGAAGAGGAGATAATCGTCGATAGAGTCTCATTCAACGCTTTCTACATAGAGGGAGTTTTCACTTTCAACGGCAAAGAGCTGCTGATCTCTACACCCGTAAAAGTAATCGAAGCGCCCTGATCGGGCGCTTCGAATTTGTCGATCCGGCCGGTTTTACGAACCGGAGGAATCCATTATCTTCTCGCTGTTGAATACCTTCGCCAGCGCGAATATCAGGACCGAAACATATGTCAGGTTGCTCAAGAGCATAAGTAAAAAGCGCCAGCTCACGAACTGCAAGGTTATTATGTCCTTCATGACGAATATCGAGTTTATTAGCGGGATGATGTACAGGAGCGGGTTGTCCGGAGATTCCATCTGCATGGTGGCAACGCCCAGGACTACGGCGAAAATGTAGATCGGAAGTATGTAGCCGCCGCCCTCCTTTATGTTTCTGGCCAGCGAACCGAGGAGCACGATGATCGAAGCGGCCAGCCCTGCCATAGTGAGAAGTGTTACGAAAAGTCCGGCCAGAGTGGAAGGAGAAAGAGACGAGAAGTTCATCTCTCCGGCGCCGAAGGCCGGGCCTCCCAGTCTGAAAGCGATCATCAGGCCAATGAAGGTGAAGACACTGTTGAGCACCGCGATCATCATCACATAGAGGATTTTGCCCATCGCTATCGAAGTCCTGGAGACCTGATTCACGAGCAGGACCGGCATGCTGCCCCTTTCCTTCTCGCCTGCGGTGGTATCAAGGCCTATGTTCATTGCTCCGGAGAATATATATATCAGCAGAAAGTACGGTATCAAAACCGCGAGAAACTCCGTTCCGCGTGACTCTTCGGGGGCGACATCCTCCTGCTGAACGCTGACCATATTGAGATCGGCCAGCGTTAAACCGTGCTGTGCCAGCCTGTCGGCGAGCAAGAGGCTCGAGTAATTCGAGAGGGCGTTTCTAATCATCTGGGCGCCGTAGGAAGAGCCTCTCGAGGTCGAATTGAAGTAAACCTTCGCGTCTAGCCCTTCGCCCCTCGCGATTCTCTGATCGCTGTCGGCAGGGAACTCTACGATCAAATAATTGTCTCTGGATAAAACCGCCTCTTTGTCTGTGTTCTGAACGGCCCTGTACTTAATCAGGCCGCCGAGTATCCCTTCGAAGCGTTCATCGGGAAGATTCACCAGATTCACCTCGTACACGGTCTCTTCGAAGGATTTGGCCTGCGAGGTGCTGACGGTGTTGATCACCAAGAAAATAATCGGCATGATCAGCATGGGGAGTATAAGGACCGCGAAGATGGTCCTTCCATCTTTGAAAACGTTTTTCAGTTCTTTCCTGAAGATGATGAGGACGTCTCTAAGCATTTTCCATTACCCCCTCTCTTTCGGCCACTTTGAAGAAGAGGTCTTCAAGGTTGTCCTCGTTGAACTTCCCGTACAGGCCCTCGAGCGAATCGTTTTCGACCAGGCGGCCTTTGAATATTATACCGACGTTGTCACATAGTTTTTCGGCGACAGCCATTATATGAGTCGATATTATTATCGTCTTCCCCTGCCTGCGATAATCCTTCAAGAACTCCGTTACAGTTCTCGCGGTCAGTATGTCCAGACCGTTCGTAGGTTCGTCGAAGATTATTACTTCGGGGTTGTGAATAAGGCTCACGGCCATCGCTGCCTTTTGTTTCATACCGCTTGAGAGCTTTCCGACCTGTTTGTCCAGAAATTCCCCCATGTCCAGATATTCGGCCATTTCCCTGATAGCCTTCTTTATATCGCCGTTCTGCATATGGTTGAGTTCTCCGAAGAACTGGAGCAACTCTCTGGGGGTCAAGTTGCCGGAAAGTTTCATGTCGCTGGTAAGGAAACCGATCCTCTTGCGTACCTGGGTCGCATCTTTGACCGAATCGAACCCCATCACCTGCGCTTTACCCGAATCCGGTTTCAAAAGAGTGGCGATAATACGCAAAGTAGTCGTCTTGCCCGCCCCGTTGGGACCGAGCAACCCGTATATTCTGCCTGGTTGCGCCTTGAAGCTCACTCCATCGACGGCTTTCACCTTTTTCTTTCTGCTTTCGAAGGTCTTCTCTATTGAACTGATCTCGACCATCCTGTACCTCCTTGTGGTTGAAATTCTCCGGGGATGTTAATCCCCGGTCAACCAGAAAAACGCTATTTTAGTTTAACTTCAATTACTTTCTATATTATGAGCCATATAGTAAATAATATCAAGTGGTATTTTCAGTTATTTCATTTATTGATTAACTATAGTATAATGGTCTTCAGAACAGGGCAAGTTACAACGGAAAATCAGGAGGTAGACAATGAAAGTTGGAAAATCTCGGTTTTTACTCGATAAAAAGCCCGCTTTGAAGAAGCTGGTAGAGCTTCTAGGAGAGACGTATCCATATGTCTCCATCCTCGGAACCGATGTGGCGGGCAAAGCCTACAAGGTCACTACAACCGGAATCACCGTGAAGGGAAGCGACTGGTCGGAAAGGGGATTCGTGATCAGGGTGCATGACGGGCAGAGATACTTCGAGTATTCATTCAACGAAGTAGATGAAGACTCCCTCGAGGAAATCGCCGAATACGTAAGGAAAAGAACGGGAAGCGCTTCGAAGAGCGTGAAGGAGCTTTCGCTCTCTTACACTTCTCTGACACCGCCTGAGGAAGAGAAAAGCGAGATCGATTTCGAAGGCGAGGTGGCGATACTGCCCGGCAAGATGAGTCCGGGCGAGATAATCCAGAAACTTGCCTCCATAAGGGACAGAGCCCATGCGATTTCCGAAGAGATAGTTAACGTGATGACGCTTATGGAGAACGTGAGGGTCAGCAAGCTCTTCGTATCGGCCAAGAAAGACCTTTATCAATCGTACATGTGGTCTCAGGGGTATCTTTACGTGCTGGCCAGGCGCGACAGAGACACCAAATACGGTATCGAGGGCTTTTCGGGTCTCAAAGGACTGGAAATACTCGACGAAATGGAAAGCAAGATCGACAAAGTCGTTGACAACGCGCGCATGTTGCTATCGGCTGAGCGAATCGAGCCCGGTGTTTACGATGTAATCTGTTCTCCCGATGTGGCCGGACTGATAGCTCACGAGGCCTTCGGCCACGGCGTGGAAATGGATATGTTCGTCAAGGGAAGGGCGAAAGCCGTGGAATACATGGACAGAGAAGTCGCCTCCGGGCTTGTCACGATGCACGACGGGGCCGCTTCGGCGAGAGAAGTCTCATCGTACGTTTTCGACGATGAAGGAACTCTGGCCCACGACACTGTGATCATCAACGGGGGTATTTTGAAGCGAGGTATATCCGATATCATATCGGCGACGGTTCTGGGCACCGAACCCACCGGAAATGGAAAAAGGGAGTCTTTCGAACGCAAAGCGTACGCCAGAATGACGAACACTTACTTTGCCCCCGGGTCCGACTCTCTGGAAGAGATGATCTCTTCTATCGAGTATGGATATCTCCTGGAGAATTATTACAGCGGTATGGAAGATCCGAAAAATTGGGGAATCCAGTGTGTGATCGCCTACGGGAGAGAGATAAAGGATGGAAAATTCACCGGAAAGGTCGTGTCTCCCGTGATGATGACCGGTTATGTTCCCACCCTGTTGAAATCGATCTCCATGGTCTCCGGAGAAATCGAGCTTTCCGGAACCGGTGCCTGCGGCAAGGGTCACAAAGAATTCGCAAAGGTTTCCTCCGGAGGACCATACATAAAAGCCAAAGCGAGGTTGGGATAATGCTTGAAAAGATAGTCAAACGTCTCCAGAAAGCCGATATAAACGGCTGGAAAATAGAAGAGAAATTCATCGAAGGTCAGGAATATTTCTTCGTCAAGAGAGAACTGGATCTGAGTCGGGCGAAAAAAGTGAGGCATTTCGACCTCACCGTTTACAGAGATTTCTACGAATCTGGAAAGAAGTACAGGGGCAGTTCCAGCACCAGATTATCGCCCACGATGTCGGATGACGAATTGCAGGTCGCGATAGACGAGGCTGCCTTTGCGGCCGGTTTCGTGAAGAATCCGTGGTATCCGTTAGTTTCTTCTATGGTGGAACGACTGGAACCGCCTGATCACGACCTTCAGGAACTCTCATCGGACGCGATAGGGGCGATTTTCAGGGCCGATAACCGCGAGAGGGCCTGGCTCAACTCGATGGAACTGTTCGTAACCAGGAACGGCCACAGGATAATCAACTCCGAAGGTGTCGATGTATCCTACACCCGATACAGAACGTATATCGAGACGATCGTGAATGCCTCCGGGAAGGAAGAGGTTGAGCTGTACGACCAGTTGTTGCTATCGCTTCCAGAAAAGAGAACAATAGAGGAAAGAATCACCGATCTCCTGGGAAAGGCGATCGATAGATCTCAGGCCATATCGACTCCCTCCCTTAAGGCGATACCGGTAATACTCACCGGCGACCCGACCAAAGAAGTCGCGCGGTACTATCTCAACCAGTCGAGCGCCAGGATGAAGTACGATAGGATCTCGCAGGTTGAGCCCGGAGAGTCGGTGCAGGGAGACGAGACAGGCGACAGAATAAACTTGAGCCTCGTTCCAGACCTGGAGGGATCTTACTTTTCAGCCCCCTTCGACGAGGATGGTTTCAAATTGATGAGAAGAGATATAGTCAAGAACGGTCTGCTCAAGGGGTACTGGGGCAACTTGAGGTACTCCAGCTACCTCGGTGTCGAAACCACCGGATCGGCAATGAACTTTTCTCTGCTCCCGGGCAGTATGGGTATCGAAGAGATGAGATCCAGCCCACACCTGGAAGTTCCCAATTTTTCCGCCGTCGAAGTGGACGAGACGACCGGCGATTTCGGGGGAGAGATAAGACTGGGTTGGTATTTCGATGGGACAAAAAGAATACCGGTGACCGGCGGGTCGATCACGGGCAATCTGAGAGACATCAAATCTCTTTATCTATCGCGCGAAGTCGAACTGGAAAGCGATTACCTGGGGCCAAAATCTATGATGATAGAAGGCTTCAATATATCCGGTGAATGATCGCTCGAACAAAATTCGCAGTAGATTCAATCTAATATACAGACAGGAAGTTCGCATAACAGTTGAAGCCTCGGAATGTAGTCAATGCTTAAAGAAATTCCCCAGGCCGGTACCTGGTGAAGCGAAAGGAGGAGGAGTAATGATAATCGAGACGATAAGGATTAGGCATTCTACAAGAAAATTCCTACCTTACAACCTCTCCGAAGATGAGAAAAAACATATCAAGGAATTCATGGCCGGTGTTTCTTCCCTCCATTCCCGTCATCTGGAGTGGGTTCTAACCGATCACAACAAGGGTTCGGGTGTCATATACGCTCCCTGCCCGGACAAATCCTCATGCCTTGTGGAGTACGGTTTTCAGGGCGAGCAGATAGTACTTGAGCTCACCAAAATGAATCTCGCCACTTGCTGGAACGCGAGTATAAAGATCAACGCCGCTCCGGCCGGGATAGTTGTGGGTAAAGAGGAGACCGGCAAACTTTCTCTGAACGATCTGTTGACCGGTATGGGAAAGAGAAAAGAACTCCCGGCTCTGGTTGAAGGGCCTGTCCCCCAGGACGAGAAACTACTACAGATACTTGAAGCCTGCAGGCTCGCACCCTCGGCCATGAACAGACAACCCTGGAAATTCAGCGTGCAGAAGGACGGCTTATACATCTGGACAAAGTCCGATCTTCTTGGTAATCACCACTGGTTGGATCTGGGGATAGTTCTCGCCCACGCCTTTCTCGCGGCGAAAGAATTCTTCAAAAATGTATCGATAGAGAAAGCGGCCGGTGAAAAATACAGGCTTATCATGCGCTGACAGGAGAGGTCATTCCTCGATTCTGGATTTATTTGTCTTTCCGTTCGTTCGGCCCTTGTTGGAGTACATTCTCTCGTCGGCCACTATCAGCAGTTCGCGTACACTCTTACCGTCCTCGGGAAAGAGGGCTACCCCTATGCTCGTCGAAAGATAGATACTTTTGTTCTCAACAATGAAAGGCTCTTTGAAGGAATTCCTTATCCTCTTTATAACTTCGGCGGCCTCTTCTTTTCCGGTAGAGGGCAGAACGTAAACAAACTCGTCGCCGCCCATTCTGGCTATTAGATCGCTACTGCGGCATATGGAATTCAATCTCTTTCCGACTTCCTTCAACAATTCATCTCCAAAATCATGTCCCATCGTATCGTTGACACCTTTGAAGTCATTGAGGTCCAGATAGAGAATCGTCATTTCTTCGCCCATTCTACGGAGGTACTCGATCTGTCTGGCCGAGTAATCGAAGAAATACCGTCTGTTGGGAAGGCCCGTGAGTGGATCCTCCAGAGAAAGCCTTTCCAACAGTTCGCGCTGTTTGTTCAGCTCTCTCTCCAGACGAAGCCTCGAAAGAAGAACGGCCACCGCCCTGCCGAAGCTGGCGGCGATTTCCTGGATTTCGGGATTGTCGAAAACGGTCGAGGATTTTAGACTGTCGAGGTTGAAGTACATCATGACCTTACCGTCGATGAGTATGGGAATGGTGATGGTACTCTTGATTTCTCCTAGCCGACCGGCCGTAAGGATTATTCTCTGACGCTCGTCGTCCATCTCGTAGTCAACAGCGTAATCCTTTATCACCGTTACCCTGTCGCTGTTGGCCTGGATCAGTTCATCGGTGGCGAAGGATACCTTTTTGAGTTCTTCAAAATCGTAGTTGCAGGCCGCAACGTAATGGAACCTCTCATCTTCCTCCTTCAGCAGGAAAACACCGGCATCGGCGCCGGGAAAGGCTTCGACACACCTAAAAAGAAAATCGTGGTATGCGTTGTTATCCAGACCGCTCTCCAGTGCTTCCGTCACCACTTCGTTCAAAGCCCTGTGGAACCTGTTCAGTTCCCTCAGAGATAGTTCCATCGCTTTGATCCTGGTTATGTCTCTGAAGGCGAATATTATATAATCGGGGATTCCCTTATCGTTTTTGACGAGCGAGGCATTTACCTGAACGTCTATCTCTTTTCCGTTCTTTCCGGCGTACCTGGCCTCGTAGGGAGATATCGTTTCGCCTTTCATAACTCTCTCCATCATCTCACCGTGAAATTCCAGCTCTTGAGGGAGCACGATATCGTAAATGGAGAGCCTTTTCAGCTCTTCGGGCTCATAGCCGAGTATCTTGCGGGCCGCTTCGTTGAAACGAACAGTATTATCTTTGAGATTGCGCAAGATTACCCCTTCGTTGGAACCGTTTATTATGGTCTCGTGTTCGATTATCATAATCCTCAGATTTCTCACATGCAGCACAATATAGTATAGTAGAACGATTGCCGCTATAATAGACAAAACAACGGCAAGCGTCTCGAAGAGGATGAGCCCGGTTATGGACTGTAGAAGATCCATATAGACCGACAGGGATATGAGCAGGAGCCCCGCGGGAATCCCGGGGTGAACGAGACTCCTCTTGAGCACGAACGCCACCACAAGGGATGCGCCGACCAGAACCGACTCGCTGAGAACGGTCAAAAGCCTTGCGGGTTTCTCCGAGGGTATAACGAAAATGAATACTCCCGCAAGAAAGACGCATATGAGAAAGACTGAAACTCGAAACCAGCTGAAACGTACTTTCAAGATAAATTCACCCCGGATTTCCCTTTCTTGATAACTTCGCTCACTCGACAAACACGTTGAAAGCCCTGAAATCTACAGCCGATCCTTCCCCTTCCCACGATCTGAAGTATCTGAACACAATTGTGGTGTAACCTTCGTCAACGGCCTGAAAGGTCCATATGACTTTCGCGGGAGCCCCGACCAGACCGCTGGTGTCTGCGATGGTCTCTTTCTTGATTTCCTGAAGGCCCTCTCCAAGAATATGATATCTCCAGGTGTAACCGGTGCTTCCATTCTCTTCCAGAGTCACGGTCGCCGTCGATCCGAGCGCCATCTCGTTCAGCACTATCTTCAGATCCACCTGGCCTTTCTCCTCTCCGCTCACATCTACAGTCACCGCTCTGAAATCTATGGCCTTCCTCTCTCCCTCCCAGTCTCTGTAGAGCTTGAGAGTAAGCAGCGCCTTTCCTTCTTTTGCGGCCGTCATTATCCAGCCCTTGACGGACGGTGCGCCCGGAAAGGCCGAACCGGCCATGTGTTCTTCGAGGAAATTGCGGAGAACATTGGAAGGTTCCGCGCCTATGTGCCACAGGTAACCGGTGGCGGGGGTTTCATCGATTTCTAGAACGGCCAGCTGCGTCGCTTTCATCTGGTTGCCAGAATCTTTCAATTCAATCGAGAACAGTACCGTGAACGTTGAGACCAGCAGCAAAACAAGGATAAAACTTCTCTTCATG
>NZ_DAOSEH010000069.1:0-11839 GCF_035363035.1 Mesotoga sp.
GAGTGTGTTCTATGAAATGAGAAACTCCGCTGATGGGATCATCCTCATCAGCGGATCCTACTTTTACCGCAAAAGCCATCGAAACCGTCCTGGTTTCTTCTTTTCTTTCGCCGACAAGAGTAGCGTTATTTGAAAGTTCCTTATAAAGAATGCTCAATGTCGCTTACCTACTTTCTGTTTCGCTCGTTTCTGTTTCTACCTTCGTTTCTTGGATAGGGTTTCCTCTCTCTTCTCTGTTCCTCGGTCACTTCGACGCCTTCCAGTTTCAGGCTTATCTTACCCATCTGATCGATACCCGAGACTTCTACCTTTATTATGTCTCCTAATTTGTGCGCTTTAAGGAATTCTTTCGAATTCTCACCCATCTTCGACACGTGCAGGAGTCCCGTCTTTCCCGGCGCGAGTTCCACAAAGAATCCATAAGCCTCTTCGCGCGTGATCTTTCCTTCGAATATCTGGCCGGGTTTCGCCTCGGATATTATAGCCTCGATGACTTTTTCGAGTCTCTCGAGTTTAGCGTGGTCGTTCCCCACGATCTTCGCGAGTGACTTCTCGTCGTCTATGAAGATTGTCGAGTCGTAATCGCTCGAAAGCTTCTTGATAACCTTTCCACCGGGGCCAATTATCTCGCCTATCTTTTCATAAGGAAGCGCAATCGTCTTGATGATCGGTGCATAATCGGACACAGTCGTTCTAGGAGTATCTACCGCCCGGTACATAAGGTCAAGGATTTTCAGTCTCGCAACTTTCGCCTGTTCAAGGGCCTGCGTCATTATATCTCCGGAAACACCAGATACTTTTACATCCATCTGAAAGGCCGTAATACCGTCGCGGGTACCGGTGACTTTGAAATCCATGTCACCCATATGATCTTCGTTTCCAAGTATATCGGTCAGGACCACCGTTTTATCTGGCTCCTGAATCATACCCATTGCAACCCCGGCAACGTGTTTCTTCATCGGTACTCCTGCAGCCATGAGAGCCAGAGATCCCGAACAGACTGTTGCCATCGAGGATGATCCGTTGGATTCGAGGATCTCCGAGACGACTCTGATCGTGTAAGGAAAGTCTTCGTCCTTGGGGACAATGTTCTTGAGAGATCTTTCGGCTAGATGACCGTGACCTATCTCTCTCCTTCCAGGGCCTCTCAATCTTTTCACTTCTCCGGTACTGAAGGGAGGGAAGTTGTAGTGCAGCATGAAGGATTTCGAGCCCTCTTCGAACATCGTATCCACTATCTGTTCATCCATGGTGGCTCCCAGGGTTACTATGCCAAGGCTCTGTGTCTCTCCTCTTGTGAAGAGGGCCGAACCGTGGGCTCTTGGGAGGAGATCCAGTTCTATCGTGATCGGTCTGACCTCGTCGTGCTTTCTCCCGTCCATTCTCACATCGTCCTGAACGATCCTTCTTCTCATCACTTCTTTCTCCACGTCGTGATAGGAATCCTTCAGGTAACCGATGTTTCCCATTATCTCTTCTTCTGACCAGCGATCGTTAACCTTCTGGACGAAGGCCTCGATGAGTTGATCCCTGTATTCTTTCAACGCTTTATCTTTGGCATGTTTCCCGGGTGTAAGCATCAGCCCGGCCAGTTTATCTCTATCTACGAATTCCCCGAAGGCTTCGACGAAACCTTCCGGAGCGGTCGGGATTTCCAGCTCCCATTTTTTGATTTCGAATTCAGCCAGTATCTCCTCCTGGAAGACCACCAGAGACTTTATCGCCTCATGCGCGGCTTCCAGCGCGCCGACCATTATCTTTTCCGATACTTCTTTCGCCTCGCCTTCGACCATTGTCACGGCATGTTTGGTGCCCGCGACCACGATGTCCAGTTCCGATCGCTTCAGTTCTTCGGCCGATGGGAATATGACGTACTTCCCATCGATATATCCAACCTGAACTCCGGCAACTACTCCTTCGAAGGGTATCTCCGAAAGGTTTAGCGCAAGCGATGCTCCCATTATTCCCCAGATATCCGGTGGATTGTCGGGATCGGCCGAAAGCACGGTGACTATAACCTGTATCTCGTTTCTCATACCGTCTTGAAACAGCGGTCTGATAGGTCTGTCTATTATTCGCGCAGATAGAACCGCGTTGTCGCTGGGTCTGTTCTCCCTTTTCAGAAACCCTCCCGGAATCTTTCCAGCCGCGTAAAACTTTTCCTGATACTCTACAGTCAGGGGCAAAAAATCCGTTCCGGGCATCGCTTCTTCGTTCCCATCAACGGTGGTGAGCAGTACCGAATCGGCGTATCTGAGCAAAATTGCCCCGTGGGCCTGTTTTGCCATCTTGCCGTTTTCGATCACCAGCTTCTGACCAAAAAACTCTCTCTCCCATTGTTTGTAGCTCACTAACAACACCTCTTTTTCTATTCTCAAATACTCAATTATAACAGTTGCATAAAATCCACGCAAAAAAGGAGCGGTCACCCGCTCCCTGTCGAGTTAGTTGTGTTATCAACCCCTCAATCCAAGCTTATTTATCAGCTCTAGATAGACTTCGGGTTTCTTGGCCTTTATATATCTGAGCATCTTTCTTCTTCTTCCGACGAGTTTGAGTAATCCTCTTCTAGTATGGAAGTCCTTGGGATGTTTCCTGAGATGCTCGGTGAGATGTCTTATCCTGGCAGTCAAAATAGCTATCTGAACTTCTGTGGAACCGGAGTCTTTGTCGTGGATTTGAAACTCCTTGACAAGTTCCTGCTTGTTGATTTCCATATCTCTCCTCCTTAATGAGTCCTCTATCCAGGAAAGGGCTATGCCTCGAACCGGGAATAGGGCAAGGCAATTCTAAAACGATTATCTTCTTCTGTCAACACCCAGGAACTTTGTAAGCATATCCCGTGCCGTTTTAGTGACCGCTATACCGCCTTTGCCCGTCTCTTTGAGCTCCTCGGGAAGTCTCCTTCCCACCCTGCCTAGAGATTCGGCCACTTCTTCAAACGGTATGACCGATTCTACGCCGGCCAAAGCGAGTTCGGCCGCCGTGAAGGCCGTAGATACTCCGAAAGCGTTTCTCTTGACGCAGGGGATTTCGACAAAGCCGCCAACCGGATCACACACCAGTCCGAGCAACGATTTCAATGCCAGAGCCGGTGCCGAAACCAGGGCGTCGTAATTTCCCGGGTTCACCGCGTATACTATTGCGGCCGAAGCCATGGCGGTCGCCGTTCCAATTTCGGCCTGACAACCCGACACCGCGCCGGAAATCGAGGCTTTTCTCCTTATTCTTTCCCCAACCGCACCGGCCACCAGCAAAGAATGAGATAGCTCTTCCATGCTCTTTCCGAGGTTCTTGTGCATGGAGATCAACGCTCCCGGAACGACTCCACATGCACCGGCCGTCGGGCAGGCCACAATTTTTCCCATGCTCGCATTGTGCTCGGCCATAGATAAGGCTACTTCTATACCCGAATGAACGATCTGACTCAGTAAAAAAGGTCTGGAGTTCCTGACCTTTTGGTCGTTCTCTCCGACCCATCCGGTTAGAGATTTCGAAGGGTTGGATTTTCTCGCTTCGAAGGAGTTGAACATCTCCTCTACCAGTCTCAGCGATGTCTTCAAAGCGTTTTTTGGATCGTCTCCGGTGTTCATCATGTACCACTCGGAAATCACTTCATGGAGTGGGGTTTTAGAGGCTTTGGATGTATTTACAAGCTCTTCGAAAGTCATCATACTACATCCAGCTTCTCAAGGTAAGAGACTCTTCTCACTACCTTCAGTTTTTTTATTTCTACAATCAGGTCTTGATCGGGCTCATCGTCGAGCTCAATAACACAGAGAGCCTCGCGTCTGTACGGATCCACCCTGGACAGCAACAGATTGCTTATGTTAATATCGCTCGCCGACACCAGTCGCACTATCTGAGCCAGAGCGCCGGGAACATCGGCGTTTATGAGTATAAGCGAGGGATACTTTCCGTTCACGCCGGTCTCAAAGTCATCTATCGATGTTATCCTGATCTCTCCACCTCCAATGGAGGCTCCCGTGATACTGAGAAATCTATCGGAGTTCTGTCCGGTTATTTTTACCGTGTTCGGGTGAGCTTCAGGCATATCGACCTCCTCGAAGCTAAAAGACATACCGCTCTGCACGGCCATCTCCAGAGCCTGCTTGAGAGAGGGATCGGATTCTTTCATGCCAAGCACTCCTCCAACCAGAGCCCTGTCCGTTCCGTGGCCTCTGTGGGTGGCGAAGAGGGGGGAGTTGAGAAGAAATTTGACATCGTCCGGCCTTCCATTCAAAAGCGACCTGAAGGCTCTTCCCAGCCTCGCCATACCGGCCGTGTGGGAACTAGAAGGCCCAACTATCACCGGTCCTATTATATCCAGCAACATCTCTCTTACCTCCGTGCAAAAGGCGCGGGAATCGGAGAATCCCCGCGCCCCGAAAAAATTCTCAGAGATTGTAGAAAGAAGAAAGTCCTCTGTACTCTGCCTGTTCGCCAAGCTCTTCTTCTATTCTCAGAAGTTCGTTGTACTTGGCGATCCTATCGGTTCTGGACGCCGAGCCAGTTTTGATCATCCCCGCGTTTGTAGCCACGGCGAGGTGGGCAATGAACGTATCTTCAGTTTCACCGGATCTGTGGGAAATCACACAGGTCATACCGTGCTTCTGGGCGTACTCTATAGTGTCGAGAGTCTCGGTGACCGAACCGATCTGGTTCAGTTTTATAAGAATCGAGTTGGAGGCCCTCTCTTCAACTCCCTTTCTAAGTCTCTCGATGTTCGTCACGTAAAGATCGTCGCCGACGATCTGGACTTTTCCGCCGACCCTTTCGGTTAGCTTCGAGAAAGCTCCCCAATCCTCTTCGTTGAAGGGATCTTCTATGGAGATTATCGGGTATCTCTCGGTCAGATCTACGTAGTAATCTATAAGCTGGTCGGGAGTGAGTTCCTTGCCATCTATGGTGTACAAACCCTTCTCTTCATTGAAAAACTCGCTGGCCGCACAGTCTAGAGCTATGAAGATCTCTTCTCCTGGTTTGTAGCCGGCCGATTCAACGGCGTTTATTATATACTTTATGGCTTCTTCGTTGCTCTCGAAACTGGGAGCGAAACCGCCCTCGTCGCCGACCGCGGTCACGTGTCCACCGTCTTTCAGGAGTTTTTTAAGGTGATGGAAGACCTCGACTCCTGCCCTCAGAGCATCTCTGAAATACTTGAATCCGGCCGGCACTATCATGAACTCCTGGATATCCAGGTTGTTGTCGGCATGTTTTCCACCGTTCACTATGTTCATGAAGGGAATCGGGAGGACCTTTGCGTTGGTTCCTCCAAGATACTTGTAGAGAAGGGTATCTATGCTGTCGGCCGCGGCTCTGGCAACTGCCATCGATACGGCGAGTATCGCGTTCGCACCGAGTTTGTCCTTGTTTTTTGTACCGTCAAGCTTCAACAGCGAATCGTCGATGGCAGTCTGATCGAAAGCGTTCAGACCTACTATTTCGGGAGCGATCACTTCATTTATGTTCTCTACGGCTTTCAACGTGCCTTTTCCAAGAAATCTTTTCTTATCTCCGTCACGAAGCTCGAGCGCCTCGAACTTACCCGTAGAAGCCCCCGAAGGTACTATGGCCCTTCCATGACCGCCATCGTCCAGCCAGACTTCGGCCTCGACCGTAGGTGTTCCCCTCGAATCAAGAACCTCACGAGCAACCAGGTCAACTATCTGTGCGTACATTTCATCACCTCCATCAATCGGGAATTACAAGCGTGCCTATCTTCTCGCCCATTATAGCATTCAAAAGATTTCTCTTCTTGAAGAAATCTATAACTATTACCGGTACACCGTATCTCTGACAGATGGAAAAGGCTTCGCGGTCCATAACTTCTATATTATTTTCAATAGCGCTGGCGAAGGTTATCCTGTCTATCTTTGCGGCATTATCGTTTTTCTTCGGGTCTTTATCGTAAACGCCATCGACTTTGGTGCCTTTTATGATAACGTCCGAACCTATTTCGACCGCTCTGACGGCGGCCGCCGTGTCAGTTGTGAAAAAGGGAAGATAAGTACCTCCGCCGAATATAACAACCTCTCCGCTATTCAGCGATTTCTCGATGCGATCGTACTTGTGATCGTCTAGAGAAGGCAACTTCACAATCGAGGAGATTGCGACGGCCTTCACCCCTGCCTCGCTGAGAATTTCCTTTAGATAAACTGCATTCATAACGGTCCCGAGCATTCCGAGCTCGTCGGCCCTTGAATTTCTCAAATTCCTCAGTTCTCTGCCTCTCACAAGGTTCCCGGCACCTATAACTATCGCCAGCTGTGTGCCAGTTCGAATTACCGGAAGAATCTCTTCGAGTAGATAGTTTACGGACGCTTCGTCGAATCCCCTTCCGCCTTCGCCGCTCAAAACTTCCCCGCTGAGTTTTAGAAGAACTCTTTTATACATACCCACCTCCGGAGATTATAAAAAAAGGTGAGCACCGCTCACCTTAGAAACTCAACTGTCGGATTCGCCAACCTGCCAGCGAACGAATTTCTTCACTTTTATGTTTTCGCCCGTTTTGGAAATCAACTCGACGATCAGATCATTTATAGTTTTGCCGCTCTCGAAGACATATTCCTGCTCGAGCAGACAGTTTTCCTTGTAGAAGCTCTCGAGCTTGCTCTCGACTATCTTCTCAATTATGTGGGCAGGTTTTCCGCTTTCCTTAACCTGTTCGGCGTAGATCTCCTTTTCCTTCTCTATCTTTTCCTGAGGGACGAGATCTCTGGAGACAAACCGTGCTCCCATCGCTGCAAGTTGCAGAGAGATTTTGTGAGCAAGTTCCTTGAATTCGTCGGTTCTAGCGACGAAATCAGTAACACAGTCAAGTTCGAGAAGCACGCCGAGCTTGTTGTTGTGATGAATGTAAGAGTATATTATTCCCTCTCCGGTTTCTCTGCCTGAGACCTTGTCGGCCTTCAGAATCCCCTTCTTACGAAGATAATCCTTTGCGAGCTCGAAATCGCCATTGGTTTCTACAAGAGCCTTCTTACAATCCATCATGCCGGCCTGGGTCGCGTCGCGGAGTTGCTTTACCATATCACTGGTAATTTCAGCCATTATTGTGTGTCCTCCTTCATTAAAATTCCATCGAAGATTATAACTCAGTTGAACGCAGTTTATTTTCTGCGATGTAAAGTCATTTACCCAATT
Organism: Mesotoga sp.; assembly: GCF_035363035.1. Lineage (NCBI taxonomy): Bacteria > Thermotogati > Thermotogota > Thermotogae > Kosmotogales > Kosmotogaceae > Mesotoga > Mesotoga sp. The sequence continues at coordinate 7,147 of NZ_DAOSEH010000069.1, forward strand.
TTCTTTTGAACTCACCTTTGACGCACGGTGGGACCCATTTAGAAATGTCCCCGCCGAAAGAGGCGATCTCCCTGACCATGGACGAAGAGATGAAGGAGTTGGAGGTCTCCGTCATAAGAAACAACGTCTCGAAATCAGCTAACATGGACTTGTTTGCATGGGCCATCTGAAGCTCCATCTCGAAGTCCGAGACCGCTCTGAGCCCTCGAATCACAACCTTTACATCGTTCTCTCTGGCGAAGTCCACGAGAAGACCGCTGTGAGTGGTTATGGTCACGTTGTGTATGTGAGAAACCGCGAGTCTGACCATCCGCATTCTCTCCTCGTGTGCGAAAAAATGTTTCTTGTTTACGTTTTCCATAACCAACACAATCACTTCATCGAAGATCTTGCTCGACCTCTCGACCAGGTCGATGTGCCCGTAAGTTATTGGATCAAAAGAACCAGGATAGACGGCCTTCATGAAAATCGGCGCTCCGCCCGTTCTCCCTTTCTTCAAGGGCAAAGCGTCATCCTCCTTCCCGTAAGATGACTAAGTGTGTTCCTCGATCCCGAGTTTGTCCGGCGGGTTGTTCAATATCCTGTCCCCGTATTCAAGGAGATCTTCAAGTGTCATTGAACCAATCTCTCGCATCATGGCGTTATATAACCTGAACCAGACGTATTTCACCGTACAGTCAGGATCCTCGACACATTTGCCGTCCTTCTGAAGGCAGGCGTAGGAGTTCATGGGTCGATCGAGTTTCAAGATTATATCCCTGATCAATATCTTGTCCGCCGGTTTCGCCAGAGAATAACCACCATACCTGCCCCTGACGGCTTTGATTATTTCCGCCTGCCTAAGCTCCCCAAAGATCTTTTCGAGGAAATCTCTCGGGATCTCGTTATCGCTCACGATCTCAACAAGAGACATTTTATCTTTTCCGTTACGTGCCGATCTGGCCATCTTGTAAAGAGCTCTCAGCGCATAACTACTTTTGAGAGTGAAACCCATACTCTAAACCTCCTCAGAACTCTCCTCATCGCTTGAAAGGAGAGCTTCCACGAACTCCGACGGCTTGAAGGGCTTTAGGTCGTCTATCTTCTCGCCAACACCTATATATTTCACCGGTATGCCAAGCTCCTTCACTATGGCAAAGATTATGCCACCTTTCGCCGTACCGTCCAGTTTCGTGAGCACGATACCCGTTACATTCACGGCTTCCTTGAACTTCGCGGCCTGAATAAGACCGTTTTGACCTGTCGTAGCGTCTATGACCAGTAGTACTTCGTGCGGAGCTCCCTGGGCTGCCTTCCCGATCACCCTGTGTACCTTCTTCAGCTCTTCCATCAGGTTGCTTCTGGTGTGAAGTCTCCCGGCAGTATCTATGATAACAACATCTTTCCCTTTGCTTATGGCGTGGTTTATAGCGTCGAAGCCTACCGCCGCGGAATCAGCGCCCTGACCCTGGCTTATGAAATCGACTCCCGACCTGTCACTCCATATTCGAAGCTGTTCGACCGCCGCGGCCCTGAAAGTGTCGCAGGCCGCAAGTACCACTTTCTTTCCCTGTTGAGAATAGAGCTGCGACAACTTGCCGATCGTGGTTGTCTTGCCCGTTCCGTTCACGCCCACCACCGATATGACATGGGGCTTCGCGGTTTTCTGTTCATAAGGGATATCGAGAATCTCTATAAGCACGTCTTTTAGAACATCTATCGGATTTTTTCCTTTGTGCATTCTCTCTCTCAGAGCCTTTATTACATCTTGAGAAGTTTCTGAGCCCATATCGGAGAGTATAAGCAACTCCTCGATCTCTTCGAGCGTTTCCTCGTCTAGCCTGTCGAATGAAAGAAGTTTTTTGACGTTCTTGAAGAAACCGTCTCGAGTCTTCTTCAGCCCTTCCTTGAGTCTGGAAAAGATTCCCATTACTCATCCTCCGGTTTCAATACGCTCTCGGGATCATAGCTCGCAAAAAGCCTTTCGACCTCTTCAACGATCGGACCGTAGCCATCCTTTACGCTCACCATGACAGGCTTTTCTTCAGTCCTGGACTTGACTTCTACTACGCCTTCGGCAAGTTTTTTGCCCAGGGTTACACGCACCGGTATTCCAATGAGGTCTGCGTCTTTGAATTTCATGCCCGGTGAGGTCTCCCGGTCGTCGAGAAGCACATCGTAACCCTTTTTCTTAAGTAATCCATATATTTCGACGGATCTTTTCATTATCTCCTCGTCCTTGGTGTTGACCGCCGTAACGATGATATCGAAAGGCGCCGCCTCCAGAGGCCAGAGTATACCGTCTTTATCGTGCAACTGCTCAACGATCGCCCCTATGGTTCTCGACACCCCCCAGCCGTAACAGCCCATAACATAGGGAACTGCATTTCCCTGAGCGTCGGTGACCGCTCCCTCCATCTTGTCCGAGTACTTCGTTCCCAGTTTGAATATGTGACCGACTTCGATACCTTTTGCAGATTTCAAAGGTTTTCCGCACTTCGGGCAGGCATCCCCGGTCTTCACCATCTTGAGGTCCAGCCATTTCCCGATCTTGAAATCGCGTTCCGGCAGAATGCCACGATAGTGAAAACCTTCTTTCAAAGCTCCACCCACTGCGTTTTTCAAACCTTTTATCGAAAGATCAGCCACGATTTCTATCCCGCCGGGCAGACCGACCGGTCCGACAAAGCCGACAGGAACTCTCAGAAGTTCAAAAATCTGCTGGGGGGTCGCCATAGTGAGTGTCTGATCGTTCATCGAGGCCTTCAGCTTCGATTCGTTGAGTTCTTCGTCTCCCCTTATCAAAACCATCACGTACCCGTTTCTTCCACTGTATATAAGAGACTTTATAATATCCCTGGAACTGATACCCAGAAAGGCCGTTACTTCCTCGACCGTTCGAGATTGAGGTGTAGAAATCAGTTCGAGTTCCACAGGTTCCCGATCCTGCAAGACTGATTCGAAGAGATACTCAGCCTTTTCGTCTGATGCGGCATAACCGCAATCGCAGTACAAAAGCGTGGATTCACCGTACCTGGCCAGAACGTTGAATTCGTGAGATTCGTTACCGCCGATAGCTCCGGAATCGGCTTCCACTACTAGATAATCCAGTCCGAGCCTTTCGAGGATCTTACCGTAGGCAGAGTAGAAGTCTTTGTAAGCCTCGTCGAGAGATTCCCAACTATCATGAAAACTGTAGGCATCCTTCATGAGAAACTCCCGCGACCTCATAAGACCGAACCTCGGCCTTATCTCGTCCCGGTATTTCATGGCTATCTGGTAGAGAGAAACCGGCAATTGCTTGTATGATTTGAGTTCGTTGCGGAGAATGTGTGTGATTATCTCTTCGTGTGTCGGGCCGAGTGTGAAGAACCTCTCGTGACGATCCTGCAACTTCATCATCTCCGGGCCGTAGTCGTCCCAGCGTCCCGTCTCGTGCCAGAGCTCGGCAGGCTGTATTATGGGCATCAATATCTCCTGCGAACCGATCGCGTTCATTTCCTGGCGAACAATCTCTTCAATCTTCTTCAAGACCTTCAAGCCGAGCGGGAGATATGTATAGACTCCCGCGACCACCTTTCTGACGAAGCCGCCTCTTATCAAAAGTTTGATACTTACAAGATCTGCATCGGATGGAGCTTCCTTAAGGGTAGGAGCGTAAAGCTGTGAGAACCTCATCGTAACTCTCCTCTCAACAAAAAAACTAAATGGGACTAATTCGGTGTGATTATAGCACAGTTCCAGCACGCTGTCCGTCGTTTTGCTATAATAGAATATCGATTTTAGAGGGAGGGCCGGCATGAGTATTTCTGATCTTCAAGATGAGCTGAAAACTTACGTGGAAAACGTCAAAAAAGCTGCCCATTTCATTCAGAAAGAGGTACCCGCTAAGCCGAAGGTCGCCATAATACTGGGGAGCGGACTTGGAGACATCTCCAGAAGTCTCGAAAACTCCATCTCCATACCCTACGAGGATTTGCCGGGTTTTCCAGTTTCTACGGCTCCGGGTCATAAAGGTGAACTCACCTTTGGAAACGTACTCCACCACGAAGTGATGCTTATGAATGGACGTTTTCATTACTATGAAGGATACTGCATGAGAACAATAACCTTTCCCATACGCGTAATGCAGGAACTCGGTGTGGAGGTTCTCATCATCACCAACGCTTCTGGAGGATTGAACCCCGACTTTGAAGTGGGGAGGGTGATGCTCGTCCGCGACATAATAAACTTCATGGGCGACAATCCGCTCATAGGACCTAACGTAGATGAATGGGGACCGAGGTTTCCTGATATGAGCGAACCTTTCGATCTGGAACTCCTCGAGAAGGCAAAACTCGCTTCGAAAGAACTCGGTATCGGTGTTTACGAAGGGGTTTATATCGGCGTGGCAGGACCGAATTTTGAAACCCCGGCCGAGCTGAGAATGATGAGGAGATTCGGCGCCGATTCAGTCGGAATGTCAACGGTTCCCGAGGTTATCGTGGCCCGTCACGCCGGTATCAAAGTGATAGGTTTCGCAGCCATATCAGATCGCGCCGTACCCGACGATTTGAAGCCAATTACGGCCGAAGAGGTTCTTGAGATGGCGAAAAAGGCCGGAAGGGACATGAGCAAACTGATACTGAAGACCCTGGAAAAAGTATAGGGGAGAAAAATTCTCCCCGCTGGTGGGTGCGGTAGGGATTGAACCTACGGCCTCTTCCTCGTCAAG
>NZ_DAOSEH010000070.1:0-11490 GCF_035363035.1 Mesotoga sp.
CATCGTCATCAGAATGCCAACCATCAAGGCGAAGAGTTTCAACCCGTCGAACAGGCTCTTCCTTTCGATGGTCACTATCAAAAAAACTATTACAAACGCGAAGAGTGTAACTGGAATCGATATCTTCCGTACAACATCCATCAGGTAATAAAAGACTTTCGGGTAACCACCGGCGGCTTCCCTGAGCTCTTCACCCACACTGTCGAAAAGGATTTTGATCACGTTGTTTCTGTAGATAATAGATGTCGGCTCGGCGTTGATAACGAAGTATCTCTTTCCCTGGCCATCTTCGTAAAGAACCCTCTCCTTTAGACTGTCTGGTATGACCTCTGCAATTAAGTCGATGAGTTCGTCGGAGCTTTTCACACCTTCGGCCTTATCGAGAAGTTCAATCATGAAATCGTAGTACTGTGCTTTCTTGAGCAGTGCCTCCACAAGCGGCGAGTTGCGCATCGAATTTATCTGTCTCGTGATCGATTGTATTCTGTTCACCTGATCCTGACTTCCATCTTCCAGAATCGAGAGCACGGAGAATACACTCCTTATGTTCGGATTGTTGTTTAGATTTTCATGTGCGCGTCTCAAAGATTCAACGTCACCGACCATGAATGGAACTGAGTTCAGGATACTTCCTCCGAACGTTCTTTCGATCAACGCCGGAACGGCTATCTGTTCGGAATCGGTGGCCATCAATCCCGGCGGAGTGTAGGAAAAATTGGTAATGCTTATATAACCGAGATAACCTAGAGAAAGTATAAGTATGAAGACGATACCACCGGAAACCACACCGAGTTTCCTTATCAACCTCGCCAGCCGTAAAAAAAATCGATCTAAAAGGTGGATGTTTGCCGATCTTCCTTGTTTCATGACGGTTTTTATACTCAGCGCGGGTAAAAACGTAATCATAACGATGAAAAATATAACTATGCCGAAAGAAGTGAGTATTCCAAGCTCCCTGACTGCCGGGGAATCGATCAACGCGAGTATCACGAAAACGGCGGCCGTCGTTAGCATGCTTGCCATCAAAGGCTTCAAAAGAGATTTGTAAGCCTCCCTGAGGAGTCTCTGCGAATTTCTCTCTTTCTTTGCGCCGTCGGAAAGCCTGGTGATCATATGAATTCCGTAATCGATACCGAGGCCCAGAGTTATGGAGGTTACGAAAGAGGTAATTATGTTCAGCGATCCAAAAATAAGGTAAGCCGCTCCCAGAGTTATGAACATAGAAACCGCCAGTGATGAAAACACGAAGAGAGTGATTTTAAAGCTCGAGTAGGCGAGCAGGAAGAGCAGCGATATACCGGTCAAAGAGATCACGGTTGTTAGCATGAAATCGTCAGTTGCCTGTCTGTGGGAATCGTAAGTGCCGAAATGATCGCCGGCCATTCCGTAGGTAAGGTCGTACGGTTCGAGTTTTTCGCTTATCCATTTCCGGAGAGCCGGAATTACACGGGCCACGTACGCCACATCTGACGAGGGACCGTCGAGCTTGAAACCCATGACCAGGATCATCGGGTCTTTCTGAGGGATACTTTCCGGGAGCCTGATGAAATTCTCAAAACGCCCCGCGCTCTCATCCTCTTTCAGCATATCTTTGAATCCATCGAACCCGGCCAGCATCTCGCCGATGCTGTGTATGGCCGAAAAGTCGTAATTGACGAGTCTCTGTACGTTTCTGACCATATCCTGATTGGAACCGCTCAACGATTCAAGTTCAGAGGAATCTATAAGCACAAAGCCGAGCGGTCCGAGGTCCGAAATTACATCGAACCTTACGAAAGCCTCTATACTGTTTAACTGGTCGACACTGTCAAAGATTTCCCGTGCAGCGGCCATCAGGTTGTCGATTCCCCCGGGAGACTTGTCGTCGCTTTTGATAACGATATAAGTCACATCTCTGGAGGAGTTGCCCTCTATGAAACTCTCATATTGCCTTATGACTGGATCGTCTTCGGGAAGTATCTTCATCAGATCGGAATCAATACTGAGTTTGGAAGAGAGGAAAGCTCCAAAAATCCCCAGAATTCCAAAAAAAACTACCACAGCCGCCCGATGCCGAATTATGAACTCACTGAGTCTGTCCACGCTATCACCACTCATGAATCGTCCTGGCCGAATTCTCTTATATACTATCGTAAATCCACTTCAGAGTACAGTGGCCTCTTTTGATTTGTATGCTAAAGAGTTTCATGCCTTTCTCAAGAAGTATCTCACCGGCATGAAAGGTATCGAATAACGTTCTATTACATCGAAGAATCGCTCCGAAAGACTCGCGCCTTCCTTAAGCACTATTACCGGTCCTATACCCTGGAAAACATCCGAAACGAACCGACCCAAACTGAAGGCGTTGGCATTGTAAACTTTGTTGAATGTATAGCCTTCTTGAAGGTATCTCTGGTAATCGCTTTCCATTATCAGCGAGTACGACGGGACGTAATCCAGATAAAAACCACCGTATTCCACAACTTCGCTTCTGGTAACATCGTTGCCGAAGTACTTCGTGGTAGTCACAGTTCTGGTGCCACCGCTACCGGTTTCGACCAGCAATAGAGTACGGAGTTTGTTGTAGGTATCGGTGTATGGACATATGAACCTCTTTTCACCGTTCTCCAGTGATATCAGCCAGGCTCCAGCTTTTTCCTTCTCGAGCTCTTTCAATATCGAGCTGAATTCCTGCACGCTTTCAAGATGCTTTTTGAAGTCCTGTAAGTAAGGAAATATACTGTTTCTGATAGAAAAGTCGGGAGAGGACTTTCTGCTCCCGACTTCCTGAACCGCCGGATAAAACGTGAAAATCATAGCCGCAAGACCAAATGCCAGCGCAACCAGTGAAAAGAGTATGGTGGCCTTCCTAAATTTCAATTGGCCACACCAACCCCCAGCATCTGAGCGATCGCTTCGAGGGCCGCAAATAGCTGCGCGTCGTTTTCTATATCTACTGCCGCAGTTGACAGGGTTAGCGCCCTGTTTTCGTCTTCCAGAGAGACCGCAGTCGCTTCGACCGTAATGTTCGGTTCTATGCCCACGAGATGTATGTCGTCTCCGTTCGGGGTGAAGTAATGGGCCGTCGGCAACCATATCTCGCCACCGTTGGAGAGATTGTACACCGTCTGCACGGCCGCTTTACCGAAAGTCTTCGTACCTATTACCGTCGCTATATCGTGGTCCTTTAGGGCTCCTGTGAGTATTTCGGATGCCGAAGCGCTTCCCTCGTTAACAAGCACCACTATCGGTTTATTTGTGAAATAACTGTTGTAACGTGAACCCCAGGAATTGTAGATTTCCTCCTGTCCGTCCCTGTACCTTATGGTTATAACCCGCTGTCCTTTGGGAAGTATCAAGGAGGAAATGTTCAGAACGCTCTGCAAAAGGCCTCCGGGATTGTTTCTAAGGTCGAATATGTAGGCCTGGCTATCTCTGGTGAGATCGAGGGCATTTTGAAACTCTTCGTACGTGGGCGCGTTGAACCCCGTTATCTGTATGTATGAAATACTAGATCCCTCGAAATCGATGATCTCGCTTTTAACGCTCTTGATTTCGATTATCTCCCTGGTGATTTCAAAGAACTTCGTCTCGGTAAATCCCTCCCTGTAAACTTCAAGGATGACTGTTGTGCCGGGCTCTCCCCTCAACATGTTAACCGATTCATAATAGCCCGTTTCCGAAACGGGTGTCCCGTCTATCGTTATGATCAGGTCTCCCGCTCTGAGTCCGATCCTCTCGGAGGGACTTCCGGCCATTGGTGAAACGACCTGCAGACATTCGAACTCGATGTTGTACTGTACTACCGATCCGATACCCCCGTACTTTGAACTGGTATCTATTTCGTTTTCCTTGGTCTCCACCGGATCGAAATACCAGGCGAATGGATCTTCCAGTCCCCGCATAGTACCTGTAAGCACTTCATCCAGAATGTTGTCGTAGTCAACCTTCTCGATATCGTAGTAATTTCTGTCTATATAGGTCAATATTTCGAACATCGGACTGAACTTATCGAGCATATTCTCGTACGATAAAGAGGTAAAAGCTCCCAAAAAGAAGACACCGACAAGCACAGAGATAACTCCAACGGTTTTTAAAAGTTTATTCTTTTTCATGATCTACTCCTCCTCTTGATCTTCACACCAAAAATAAGGAATGCCGTATGCCCCACCATACGGTCCTCGGGTCTCAATCTATCGGGATTAGTTTTATAATTTCTCGCCATTATCTCCCACATCTGAATATCGACGATATTAAGCTCTCCCAGAAGTCTTATGGATTCTTGAACTTGATTGGTCGTCGGGCATAGAACGCAGATTCTACCGCCGCCTTTCAGTATCGAAACTGCCCTGTCCATTACTGCCAGAGGGTCGGGTACATCAAGAAAGAATGAATCGGCCACGTTCTCTTCGTCACACCTTTCTATATCCTCCGGGAAAAAAGTCACCCTCTCTATCTTTCCGAGAGCGGCCACATTTTCGCGCGCTCTCATGACGAAATCACTTCTTTTTTCGTAGGTTATCACCCGTCCAGAACTTCCCACCAGCCTGGAAAAGACAGAAGTCATTACACCGGTTCCAGTTCCCGCTTCATAAACCACATCCCCATCTTTGACGTCGAGATTGAGCGTAATGAAAGCGATATCTTTCGGATAGACTATCTGTGTGGAACGCTTAAGGGATAGGATTCCATCCATGAAGGACGGCCTCAACACATAAGCTCCCTTGAATCCCAGCGATACGAAAGAACCGTACTCCATACCGGCTAGAGAGGACATGATCAGATTCCCGTAATGGGTCGTCAGGACTTCTCCTTCCCTAACTTCTGCGAAAAGCCTCGTCTCTTCATCTTCGAGTAGAATCACAACTCTATCGCCGGCTCTTATCATTCAGATTCCTCTCAATTTGATAATGTTTTCGATCAGATTATCCAGCTCTTCGGTTTTACCGGCTTCGTTGGCCTCAATAACGCATTTTCTGGCGTAACCTTTGATTATCATCTCCGAAACCCTAGAGAGAGCCGAATTGACTGCGGAAACCTGTGTGAGAATGTCGCCGCAAACTCTGTCATTCTCAACCATCTTTTGCAGACCCCTGATCTGTCCCTCGATCCTCTTCAACCTGTTAAGGACAGCCTTTCTTGTACTCTCATCCACACCCTGCATTTCCTCTCTCCTTTATTTCTTCAGTTTCTTCAGTAACTGAACACACTACCGCCGATGAATTCCTTTATTATGGAAGTTCTTGGCACATCCTCGAGATTGGTGATGGGCAAAAAGTAATCTATGAACCTCAAAAGCCTTTTCGCTTCTACGAACTCGGGTACCGAATCGTCTATCTGGACAAGGAGAGGTTCTGCGAAACTCTTAAGGATACCCAGCTCGTAAGCCAGTGCGGAGTTGAACATAGCATCGGCCTCTTCCTGGAAGGGAAAAATGTACCTGTCCTCGCCCCTTCTGACACTCGACCACATCCTTATCGTATCCAGAGCCGAATGTCCCCTGAACCTGTTGTCTCTGACTATTCTGCGCAATAATCTGACATCGGTGGTTGGAATTCTGTTCATGTTATCTATGTTCAGCTGTGTTAGCGCGCTCACGTATATCTTGAATTTTCTTTCTTTCGGGATCGAAGCCGTCAGTAGCTCGTTCAGACCGTGAATACCTTCCACGATTATCGGCTGATCGTGGCTTATCGAAACGGCCTTTTCCTGAAAACCGCTCTTCCCGAGAAGGAAATCGAACTTTGGAAGCAATACCTCTCTACCCTCGAGTAGTTCACCCATCTGTCTGTTGAAGAGCTCGATATTTAGCGCGTATATCGATTCGAAGTCGTAATTTCCCTTTTCATCCAGCGGGGTGTCCTTCCTATCGAAGAAGTAATCGTCCAGTGAGATCTGGATCGGATTCATTCCCAGCACTCTCAATTGCAACATGAGCCGCTTTGAAAAGGTGGTCTTCCCCGAGCTCGACGGCCCGGCAACAAGGATAACCCTCACACTCTCGCGGCTCTCTATCTGATCGGCAATTCCTGCTATCTTCTTCTCATGGAGAGCTTCGGCAACATTTATCATCTCTCTCGTTTCACCGTATCCCTTGCTTATTATTTCATTCAATTCGCCTATCGTCTTAACCCCTAGTATGCTTCCCCAGCGTTCGTGTTCTAGAAAGATACTGGAAATTTTCGGTTGATCCACGAAATCCGGTAAGGCGTGAGGTTCGCTCGCCGAAGGCAGGTTCAACACGAAATAGTTGCCGTAAGGTATGAGCGAGAAATAACCCACAGATCCCGTGGAGAAAGGCATATAACCGTAAAAATAGTTCAGGTAATCTTTGCATCGGTATATATTCACTGTGGATTTTTTTCGATACTTGAAGAGAAGAGCCTTATCTATCTGGCCGTCTTCCCTGAAAATCCTTATAGCCTCGAACTTTCCTATGGTATCCTTTATGAACGGGACGTTTTCTTGGGCTATCTCTCTCATCTTTTCCTCGATTTTCTCCAGGAGTTCCCGGTTCGCAACGACACCCTCTATTTCACAGATCAAGCCGGAACCCCTCGAATGATGAACATCAAGCGAGACCTTTCCGAGTAGCTCCCTGACAGCCATGAAGAGTATAAATATGGCTCCCCTGGTATAGATCCTTATCCCATCGAGTGAACTGAGATCGACGAATTCGATCTCCTTCTCCTCGCCCACAAGTCTACAGAGTTCAAAAAGAGAGTTTCCGGATTTCACAGCCATTATTGGAGACCCGTACCTGCCGGAAAACCGGCAAGCCAGATCCTGAAAGGTCGTTCCTTCGGACACCGGAATCGATTCCTCGATTCCTTTGATTCGTATTGTTTTCTTTGTCATACTCTTATCACCGCTTCCTGAATCGTTGACAGCATCGAAAGCCGATGCTAAAATCTACTAGCGATGGGGCGTCGCCAAGCTGGTAAGGCATCAGATTTTGGCTCTGACATCCGTAGGTTCGAATCCTGCCGCCCCAGCCAGAAAAAGGGTGGCTTCGGCCACCCTTTTTGGTATGTATCAGTTTTCCGTTCCGGTAGCTTCCGTAGTAGTGCCGGTGCCCGTTGCCAGCTCTGATATCTGGAACTGAACGGTCTCTATCGTCGATTTTAACGCCGCATCATCGGGATACAGTTCCAGAAGCATCTCCAGGTAACTCATCTCACCTATGAGGTACATCCGCATCATCTGTTCGTTTTTCTGTATATTCGCGAGTTTCTCGTACATATCCACCAGCAGATAGAGTGTGCTGACTTTAAGATCCGTTGCAACGTCCGTAATGTTGAGTATTTTCATGTTCAGGTCGCTTTCGACGCTTTGAACGGGAGAATCGATTAAAAGAGAAACGGCCTGGGCTCCAAAGTACTGACCGTAGTACTGGAGATAGCTATCCAGAAGCGTAGGATTCTCCAAGAGCGGCCTGATATTTCTGTTGTAGATGCTCTCGTTATAGAGATATACGATCTTCGGATCATTTCCATCTATCCTGTACATGTAGTTTATCACCTGCGAGGAATTGGGCATCGCCGAGTACAAAAACTTTACACTGTTTTCGAAATAAGTGTTGGTCCTGTCATACACTTCGTTCTTTTCCGAGAGCAGTTTCTCCACATCAGTCAGTTCCGATAAGCCGTACTTGTCGAGGTAATCGTACGCTCTCTGCGAATTGGAAAGGTATACCCTCATTATCGAATCCGTAGACGGGGTGGTTTCAAGCTGAGCCGCGATCTCTTCTCTGGATAGGGAAGTTATACTCGCCGGAACAGTGGTCAATATACCTTTAAGGTCCTCCAGATCGAGGACTTCATTCCTGAGTTCAGAAGCTCTGTCGTCCGCGAGTTCGGTGTAGATAACCATCGGTAGGTATGAATCACCTATCAATACGTTGCCTTCGCCGTCGAAATACTCGTTCTGAAGCTCAGTCATGAGCTTTTGCGAACTCTCGGAATCGTTTCTGCTGTTGGCGAATTTCTCGTACATCTTTAGGTCCGGATCGTTGATGGCGTAGGAGAGTTTATTCTCCTCCTTATAACCGGAAAGCCACGACGCGAAGCGTTCATTACTGTACTGGGAGTACTCAGTATCGTATCCCGCTACTTTTACGAACTCTTCGTACGTATCGAAGGTCGTCTTGGTCGCCACGTCTATCAGGTGATAGCCGAACTGTGATATAACAGGTCCTGTGATGACTCCAGGAGTTGCCGCAAAAGCGGCATCTTCGAATTCCTTCACCATCTGTCCGTGCCCAAACTCGCCCAGATTACCGCCGTCAATCGCGGAACCGGTATCTATGGAAAATTCGCTGGCGGCCTGAGAGAAAGACAGAGCCCCTTCTTCGATCTTGACCTTAAGCTCGAGAGCGCTGGCTTCTTCGGTTACGAGAATATGGCTGGCGGTTACCTTTTCGTATTCTGACTTGAGGTCGACCATGTTATCTGCCACATACTGCTTGAAATCTTCTTCGATGTTAGGAAGCGCCTTAGCCTGAACATTCAACGAGAGAAGTTGTGTCGATACATAATCCCGCACTATTTCCGAGAAGGCCTCTACCGATCCGTACTGATAGATTATGGCGGCCTTGGTGTTCTCATCGCCCACGTACTGATTGACTATGCGATCGCTCTCGGATTTTATCTGTTCGGCGGTGGGAACTGCGTTGTTCTCAACGGCGTATAGCAAAAGGGTTTTCTGATCTACGAGAGATCTGAAAATTTCATATCTTATTCCCATCTCGCTGGGATTGTTTTCAATCTCAAAGTATGGATCCAGATTGTAACCCTGACTCCTGATATTGCTCAGGGTATCTCTAGCTGAAATCTCGTATTCCGAATAATTGATCCAGTACCTGGAATCGGTCACCGGAGTTCCATCCCTGGTGAGTCCACCGACCATTTCTTCGAACTTAGCTGTCTGATCGACGTTCTGCGTATTATTCTGAGAACCGCTTCCGAGGTACTGGGCAACCGTCCACCAGACGATTCCGATCCCGAACAGTATGGCCACGGCCCATACTACCGGGCGTTGAATTGATTTCATAAAATTGGTGTTTCTTCTTGGCTTCTTTGCCGACATCTACTTTTCAACTCCCTCCACGTACCGATACTCTACAACCAACAAGGGGAGGTAATAAGCCTCCCCCGCCTTCAGGAATTATACCACAGCCACAATTTACTTGTTAACGCACATTTGAAGAAAACGATTATTGTGTATCGAAGACTAACCAACCTGCCTGGAGTAGACTCTGAAGTCGATCGAAGAGAAGATACCGTCTATCCATTCCAGTGTTTTGAGTCTCTCTTCATCTATGGTATTCGACTCTACTTCTCCATAAAGAGTGAGAAGTCTATTTATATGCGTCTTAGTACGGTTAACGGCATACTCAACAGTCGTATTGGTTGTTATTATGAAAGCCCAATCGCTCGATTGCGCCAGGAGCAATTCTCTGGCCATCTGATTCAAAGCCCTTATTTTGAGTTTGTCTTCCGTTTTTTTGTATTTCCTTGCGAGTTCGATCACTCTTCTGACACCTTCATCGAGATGCCTGTAAATCCAGTCGTTTCTTCCGTTCAGCCACACTTCGTTATAACCGTTTGCGCCCCACGTGGAGATGTTTGGTGTGACGCACTGGACTTCGCCCATCGAATCGATTACCTCCGGCGGTGTCGCGCAGATCACGGTATCGTCTCCGTTCAATTCTCTGAAAAGCTCCTCTATGAAGAGAGGCCCTTCGTACCACCAGTGACCGAAAAGCTCAGCGTCAAAAGGAGCGACAATTACGGGGCTCACACCATCGAACTGCTCGGAAAGCCTCTTGATCTGCTCACGCTTTCTGCTTGCGAAGTCTTTAGCGTGTTCCCTGGTGGCCTTCTTAGCTTCTTCGAAATCGTAATAGCTCTTTTCATTCAAAGAAACATCCTTGCCCGTTATTCTGTAGTACTTGATACCTGTGTTGCATCGCTCGCCGCTGGGGTCTATGTAGGGTCTTATGTAATCCTCTTCTCTATCGAACCCAACATCTCTATAGAACTCTCTGTATCTGGAATCTCCGGGGTACCCGACTTCTGCGCTCCACACCTGTTGGCTTGACTCCGGATCTCTTGCAAAGACAAACACGCCCTCTGGAGTCATGACAGGTCTATAAACACCGTATCTTGGAGCGGGATCTCCATACCACAGCCCGTGTGAATCCACGAAGAAGAATGAGAGGCCCCACTCTCTCAAGTAAGAATCTATTCCTGGAACGTAACCGCACTCTGCCAGCCAGATTCCTTTTGGAGGCTTACCCATGTGCCTTTTGTAGGTATCCACTCCCACTCCGATCTGAGCGTTCACGGCTTCCGGGTACTGTGTCATTAGGGGAAGAAAACCATGTGTGGCGTTGCAGGTAACGATTTCAAGGTTGCCCGTCTCCTGAAGTTGAGCAAACTCCCCCGAAAGGTCGCCGTTGCAGCGTAGATATACCGACTTGGTTTCTTCGAGTTCTTTGAGATAGTGTTTCGCCAGCCTGTGGCTGGCGGGGTTTTCAGAGATTGTTCGCTCGATCTCCTTCTCGGCAAGTTCTATTGATAAATCGAGATACTTGAGGTACTTCTTTTGCAAATCCGCGTTGGCGAACATTTCCATCAGTGGAGGAGTTATACTCATGCTCACCCTGAAGTTGATACCGTCGTTCTTCAAGCGATTGAAAGCCCGAATTAGCGGGATATAAGTCTCCGTTATCGCCTCGAAGAGCCAGCGTTCTTCCATGAAGCTCGGAAAGTCCGGATGATTTATGAAGGGAAGATGGGCATGGAGCATCAGCACGAATTTACCTTTTCTCATCTTATCATCTCCCGCTTCTAGACTTGGAAATACTTTTGATGAATTCTTCGGAAGACGGGTTGTCCGACGGGCCTGACGACCTGATCGATAGAGAGGTCTCCGCCGCTTCAACCGAAACTCTAACTTCCTTTTTAGAGCCTTTCGATAGATCCACCCAGGTTTCTTGATCGGTGAATTGTGGAGTGTTTCTTGGAGTCCGGGCGATTTTTGATTTCATGAAACCTACGAAAAGCTCTCCGGCGTAATACCCTATCTCCGCGATATAGTCGGCGTCGGGAAAATCTACCTGAAAGTACCAGTTACCTTCCTCCGATAGGATCTTCGCTTCTTTATATCTGTTGGCGTTTTTTCCATCGTAGATTATGTTGGTGATGTCGCTAACTCTCACAAAGATATCGTTTCCGAGTTCATCTAAGCGTTCTCTGGTCTCTTTGGAGAAGTCCCATTTAATATATACCCAGTAAGGATTTACCGGATGCAATGTTATAGAATCGGTGAAATAAGTCCTGGGAAGATCAACGTTTACAGGCTTTGAAGGTCTTTTACTTTCCGAGGGAGTCGCCACAACGGTCTGACTGCTCACCGGTACATCTTTATCCGAGAGTTTCGCCAGAGCCCTGGCGATATCCTTTTTGCCCATGGTTCTCTTAAGATGAACACCGAGCATCTTCGCGT
>NZ_DAOSEH010000071.1:0-11419 GCF_035363035.1 Mesotoga sp.
TGCTTTTATTCACCAAGATCTTCAGCATACTCGAAAAGAAAGTAGAAATCCCCGGGCTTGAATGGATTAGATAACCTCCAGAGTTTATAACGAACCAAACGGAGCTTTGAACAACACCTCCGCTCGAGGTTATAATCGGTTATAAAGAAGAAGCGGAGGTGTTGTTTTGTTAATCGATGGAGAGCATCTGTCCCTGAAGGAACTCTACGATGTTGCCTACAACTATGAAAAGGTAGAGATTGACGCTACGGTAATTGAACTTCTGAAACAGAGAAGGCTGTTTCTCGAAGAAGAGAGTAAAACAAACACCATATACGGTGTCAACACGGGTTTTGGAATCCTGGCCGATAAAAAAATATCTCCGGGCGACCTCGAGATTCTTCAACGGAACCTGGTTCTCTCTCACGCGGCCGGAACGGGAAAAACGCTGCAAAAAGAGCTTGTGAGGGCTATAATGCTGGTCAGGACCAATTCACTATGTAAGGGGCTGTCGGGGATAAGGCCCGACGTTGTCAGTCATCTGGTCGATATGCTCAACGAAGATGTGATCCCGGTCGTTCCGGAAAAAGGCTCAGTCGGTGCCAGTGGCGATCTGTCACCGCTTGCCCATATCGCCATGGGAATGATAGGTCTGGGAAAGTGTCTCTTCAGAGGCGAGGTTATCGAGTCTCAGGAAGTCATCAAGAGAGCGGGGCTCAACCCGATCGTGTTAAAAGCAAAAGAAGGGTTGAGCCTTCTTAATGGAACTGCCTTCATGGCTGGAATAGGAGGCTGCGCAACCTACATAGCCCGCCAGGTATTCGAAGAGGCCATAACCGTCTCGGCGATGTCCGTCGATGCGCTAATGGGTAGTACTTCGCCCTTCGACGCGAGAATTCACCTTGCCAGACCCCATCCAGGACAGGGCTACGTTTCGACACGCTTGCGCGACTGTCTCGAAGGAAGCGAAATAAGGAATTCTCACCTCAAGTGCGACATGGTGCAGGACGCTTACACCCTTCGTACGATTCCACAGGTTTACGGGGCAATCTGTGACACTATCGAGTACACCCGGGAGGTTATAGAGAGAGAGATCAACTCTGCGACTGACAACCCGTTGATCTTCGATAACGGCGATGCGATATCCGGCGGCAATTTTCATGGGGAACCCGTGGCACTGGTTCTAGACTTTCTCTCGATAGCGCTGACCGATATGGGTAACATGATAGAGAGAAGGATAGATAGACTGGTCAATCCGAAACTCAACGACCTCCCACCCTTCCTCACGACTGGAAGAGAGGGACTAAACTCCGGTTACATGATCTGGCAGTACACGGCGGCTGCACTCGCCTCGGAGAACAAGACCCTGGCCCACCCGGCATCGGCCGATTCGATACCCACATCCGGGTTTCAGGAGGATCATGTCAGTATGGGCGCCTGGGGGGCCAGAAAGCTCTGGATGATCCTGGAAAATCTGATGACGATGATTTCTATCGAAGCGCTCCTGGCGTACAGGGCGCTGGGTTTCAGACATCCGAAAAAGTCCGGTCCGTCGATCGAGGAGCTCTTCGGCGAGATAAAAAATGTCGTTCCCGAATATCTAGAAGACCGCTACTTCGGCGATGAGTTCGAAAACGTCCTCGAAGTTATCCTGGAAAGAGCCGGTCTGGAGGCACTTGGACGTAAGGTCATTGGGAAGTGAGTTCACAAGAAATAAAAAAGAGGGATAGCGAAGCTATCCCTTTCCGTGCTAACATTATGGTGCCGGGGGCGGGACTTGAACCCGCACAGGCGTATGCCCACATGAACCTGAATCATGCGTGTCTGCCAATTTCACCACCCCGGCACTGCACTAAAATAGTTTATCATCCGCTGTGTGAGGTGTCAAGAGATAATGTCAAAAGAAATCGATCGCAAGCTCAAGGTACTCAGAACGCTTCTGGTGGCGCCACTCTTTTTCTTAACGGCTTTCCAATTGTTCGCTGCGGAAAGTTCCGGAAAACCCATCGCTTTGTTCCTAAACGATCCGGCCTACGATTCTGCTCTGTCACCGATCGAGAGATCTCTGGCCGAGCAGGGAATCGTGTACAGGATATTCAAGATATTCAAAGACGAGCTTCCCGGAGATGAAAGGGATTATGCAGGCATAATCATAGCCGGCGGAGATTCCATGAGGAACTACATAGACTGGAACAACAAAATATACGAAGGTGGCGAGATAATCCTTCGCGGTGAAGTCCCGATACTGGGCATCTGCCTGGGCCACCAGATAGTGTCACGGGTGTACGGATCGGTTATGTACTACAGCGAAGAGCGGCGCTGGCACAACGTTAAAACTCTGTTAGACGATCCGATTCTCGAGGGGTTGTCCGATACTCTGTTAGTCTGGGAGAACCACGCGTACGCTGTGGCTAAACTTCCCGACGGATTCAGATTGATGGCCAGCGGCAGCGTCACCCCTATACAGATGATTAAACACGAAACTAAAACGATCTACGGAGTGCAGTTTCATCCGGAGACTCCCGGAGAGTTTCTGTCAACCCCTCAAGGCTGGAAGCTCCTTTCGAATTTTGCGAAGATAAGCAAAGCCGAGACCGTTCCGGTACCACTTCCCCCAAACGGTAGAAAGGTCTTTCCGTACTGAAAGATAACAACGGGGTGGGCGAAGATATTACTGTCTGCCCCTTTTTTTCTTGAACGCGGCGATCAGGTCGGTCTTTCTCTCTTTACCTTCGATCAGTGCCCTGACGTTCTTTCTATGCCTGAAGAGCGCGAGTGCGAAAAAGGCGAGCATCCAGAGACCTACACCCATTCCCTGGGTGAAGAAAAGGATTATCGAGAGCAGGAGCAAGGCCAGGACGGAGCCGAGTGAAACGAACTGCGTTATCAGGACTATCGGCAACCAGATCCCGAAAAAAACGGCAACATACCAGGGGATCAGAGCAGAGAGTGTTCCGACGGTGCAGGCGACGGCCTTGCCGCCCCTGAACTTGAGGAAGATCGAATAACTGTGACCGACGGCCGCAAAGAATCCTATCATCATGCCTTCGGTCATAGATATGCCGAAAACACTCCTGGCTATTATTATCGGCACGAAGGCTTTTACACCGTCCATGACCATGGTGGCCGCTCCTAGCCAGCCTCCCATGTTGCGCAGGACATTAGTTCCTCCTACGTTGCCGCTGCCAACTTTCGTTATATTCACGCCAAAGAGCAGGGGAACGAGATAGCTGAAGGGTATAGATCCCATGAAGTAGCCGATTGCTGCGAAAATAAGGTATCTCATCTCTTCCTCCTTAGTTTGAGGAATACAGGGGTACCTTCGTATCTATCGAAGTTCTGCCTGATCGTGTTCCTTATCCCTCTGAGATAAGTTTCCGTGAAGAGGTCCGGGTCGTTGACGTTCAGCATTATCAACGGTGGTCTACCCGATATATGAGAACCGTAATATATCTTTCCTCTCTTCTTTCCCTTACCCGGCGGCGGAGTAGTTTCAGAATACCTCGAAAGCAGCGTGTTCAAAAGCGGGGTAGGAATACGGAGATCGATCTTTTCACTTACGAGTTTAATGCTGTCTATGAGCAGATCCATCCCCTTGCCGCTTATGGCCGAGGTGAATATCACTGGGCTGTAGTCGATGAAATATAGATCCTGTTTGACTGTGCGTATAAGCGCCTTTCTCCTTCTTTCATCTATGAGATCGCTCTTGTTGAAGACTAATATGGTAGCCTTCCCGTTCTTCTCGGCCAGTCCTGCGATCCTTTGATCCTGGTTTCCCACTCCTTCAGTAGAGTCGATGACCATCACGATCACGTCAGACCTTTCGATCGCATCTATGGCCCTCATGACGCTGTAGTACTCGACGTTCATGACTTTCACTTTCGATTTCTTCCTGATGCCGGCGGTATCTATAAAGGTCATTGCTTTTCCATCTATAGTGAGCGTTTCATCAACAGTGTCCCTGGTCGTACCGGCTACCTCCGTGACCAGGCTCCGGGGGCTTCCAACTATCCAGTTGAAGATGGACGACTTTCCCGCATTGGGCCTGCCCACGATAGCCACTCTCAGAGAGCTCTGTTCCTCTTCTTCAATGTGAACTGAATGACCAAGTTTTTCGAGTCTCTCGAATATCTCGTCGATGAGTCCGTCGATGTTCAGGCCATGCGCAGCAGAGATCTTTATCGGATCACCGAAACCCAGGGCGTAGATATCGTTGGCGGCGGTGTAAAAAGCTCCTTCACTCTCAACTTTGTTGGCGACGAACACAATCTCTTTTTTCTGCCTTCTGAGATAGTCCGAGAGTTCGATATCTGCGCTTGTAACTCCCTGACGACCGTCAACCAGAAAAATCAAGAGGTCACCCTCTCCGAGCAGCTCGAGGGTGACCTCTTTCATCTTTTCTTCAACTATATTTTCGGGATTTTCGAACAACCCGCAAGTATCTACCAGCTGGAAGGTCTTTTGCTGCCAGTTTACCCTGCCTACCGTGAAATCACGCGTTACACCCGGAATATCGTCCACTATGGCCTTTCTTCCTCCAACGAGTCTGTTGAATAGCGTGGACTTTCCAACGTTCGGACGTCCTATGATAAGGACAGTTGCCACTAGAGGTTTTCTCCTTCTTCTTTGAGCTGATTCTTTATCATTTCGCCCAGATTGCTGGAGATCGTCATGCCGTTGCCGTTGAGGTCCTTCATCACTTCTTCGGTTTCGGCCGCTTCTTTGTCCTTTATCAGCTGTCTTATCGACACAACCATGTTTCTCGTATCGTTGTCGGGATCGTAAACCAGTCTTATGATCTTGTACTGGTTGTGATTCCCTATACTGACGGCGTCTTCGATATTCTCCACTCTTTCGATGGAAACTTGAGAAACGGGTAGGAAGGCTTCCACACCGTAGGAGTCCACCATCACTATGGCTCCGGACTTCGTCAGTCTCGTCACGGTACCGGATATGTAGTCGCCTACGGATAACTCGCGAGAGACTCTCTCCCACGGGTCGGCCGTAGCCTGTTTGATGCTCAGTCTCATTCTTCTGTTAACGCTGTCGATGGAGAGTATCTTCACCTCGGTCTCGTCACCCTCTTTGACCACATCTTCTATCCTGTCAACAAAGTTCCACGATACCTCCGATACAGGAACGAAGCCCGACACATACTCTTCAAGTTCGAGAATTACCCCCGTAGGAAGGACTTTGGCCGTCTTTGCTTTCACGATATCGCCTTCGTTGTACTTCTGACCGATGTTTTCCCAGGGATCGCCCATGGCTTCCCTGTAAGAAAGGGACAGAGTCCTCTTCTCTATGTTTATCTCTTTGATGTTGACTTTTACTTCGTCCCCGACTTCGACGACACTTTTGAGATCCTTCTTGATGTTTCCCCAGAACACCTCTGAAATATGTACCAAACCTTCCACGCCGGGTTCAAGAGAAACGAAGAAACCGAAAGGCGTTATGTTCTTCACTATACCCGCAGCGGTGGAATCCACCGGATATCTCTCTTCAAGCGTTGCCCAGGGATCCTCGCTCATCTGCTTGAGACTCAGAGAGATCTTCTTTTCACTTTCGTCGATTCCGATGATCTTTGCCTTCACCGTACTGCCGATCTTTAAAAGATCGCTTATTCTCGCTCCCGGATCCCAGCTCATTTCCGATGCCGGAATCAGAGCTGTTACGTTGTCGCTTAGCCTAACGAAGGCTCCGAAATTCTTTATCGATTCCACAGTTCCTTCCGTGATCTGATCGACTTCCAGCTTCTCGAAATATTCCTTGATCGCTTCGTCCTGGAAGGCTCTTAGCGAAACGACGACGTTAATGCCGTTTCTCTGTCTCTTGAATCTGAGCACCTTGAATTTCAAATTGCCTTCCGGGGCGTTCTCGCCCTTTCTTATCCCCGACTCTGAACCCGGGAGAAATGCGGGAACGGTTCTCAGTAGCCTTATATTGTAGCCGGCGTTCGTCTCGGAAACTATTCTGCCTTCTATTGGGGTTCCTTCCCGGAAAGCCTTTTCCACTCTACTGAGCGCCTGTCTCGCGTGGACCCTTTTTTCAGATACAGTGCTTCTTCCCTCTTCTTCGTTGGTCTTTATGACCATGACCTCTATCTTATCGCCAACACTGTATTCGTTAAGGTCGTTTACCAGTTGATCCAGGGGAACAAAACCATCTAGCTTGCCTTCCATGATGACCATAAGGCCATCGGGCTGGATTGAGAAAACCTCAGCTTCCTTTCTACTGCCCTTCCTAGCCGAGGAGACATCCATTTGCTCGAAGATCTCCTCCATGCTCAGGTTTTCATCTTGCCGTTCCAGTTTCTCTTCCATTGTCGGTTACCTCCCTCTCGTTGTCTATGTAATCCAGTATCTTCTGGATCTGATCGTACGGTGTCGAAGTTCCACTTATCAAACCGGTCCTCCCCAGCTCTCCCTGCGGGAGATCCCCGGTGGTTTGGACGTGTATCGCTCTCTTTCCAAGTCTTCCGACTATGTCTAGAAGCTTTTTGGTGTTGGAGCTGTTTTTCCCGCCAACCACAATTACTGTATCGGCCTCGCAGGCCAGCCTTCTGGCTTCCGATTCGCGCTCGACGGTGATTCTACAGATCGTGTTGTGTATCTCCACGCGATCTCCAAGTTCCTCTTCTAGGAAAGATGAGAAATCTTTGAAGTCGTCGGTGCTCATCGTAGTTTGGGAGACGACAGCGATTCGCTCGATCGCTTTCAATCTATCGACGACGGAGCTGTAGTCTTCCCCCGGCTCCACTATGAGGTACCGCTCGAGTCTTCCCGAAAGAGCGGTGACCTCCGGGTGGTTTCTCTTCCCAAATACAACAACGAAACTTCCCCGGGCTTGAAGATCAACCGCAAGGCTAAATACATTGTACACTATAGGACATGTAAGATCTATCACCCCGGTAAAAACCTCGCGTAATCTCTTCTCCGATCCCGGGTCGATACCATGCGCTCTTATGATGGCTATACCATCCACACGGTCGTAGCTGGAGATATCCTCGATTATTTCCAGGCCGAGGTCTTTCAGATTTTTCATGACGGCTTCGTTATGTACGATCTCGCCGGTCGCGAAAACGCTTTTTCCGCTTTTGAGAATCTTTATGGCTTCATTCACGGCCCGGTCAACGCCGTAGCAGAATCCCACGGACTTCGAGAGCAACACTCTCTGTCTTTTTCTTGCCATAGCCGCCACTTTTTCCACGACTTCGGAGATACTCAAACCGGTCGTGTCGAGTCGAATTGCATCTTTTGCTGGTTTTAAGGGAGCCAGTTCTCTGGAAGAATCGTTTAGGTCCCTGGCTTTCATTTCCCGGAGAACCGATTCGTAATCTACCTCCTTTAACGAGGCTATGAGCTCGGCGTATCGCCTCCGAGCCCTCTCCTCGATCGAGGCCGTCAGGAAGATTTTCAGTTCGGCGTCGGGAAGGACTATGGTACCGATGTCTCTGCCCTCCATCACCACGTTTCCCTGCCTCGAGAGGCTTCTCTGTTGTTCGGTAAGATAAGCCCTCACGTAAGGGTACCGGGCGATGTTTGACGAGAGCATCGAAACTTCGCGCGTCCTTATCTCTTCTCCGAGAAATCTGCCGTCGAGAGTAATCCCGTTCTCCGAAAGAGAGAAGTAAGTATGGTTCATCAGTTCAACCATGGGGCTTTCATCGGAAAACTCTATTTTGAGACTATGAGCTTTCAGCGCTAGAGCCCTGTACATAGCTCCGGTGTCTATATAGACGAAGTTCAAATCTCGTGCAACAAGTTTCGCTACGGTGGACTTCCCGGAACCGGCAGGTCCGTCGATAGCGATTCTCACTCCCGATCGCCCGAATCTTTCAGCTGAAGTTTCAGAAGATCCAATTGCTTTTGGGAGACTTCCGAGGGGGCCGAAGTCATAAGATCGGCTCCACTGGCAACCTTTGGAAAGGCTATTACATCTCTAATCGATGGAGCCCCAACTATTATCGCGACTATCCTGTCCAGTCCCGGCGCAATCCCGGCATGTGGTGGAGGACCGTACTGAAAGGCCTCCAGAAGATAGCCAAATTTCTCCATAGCCTCTTCTCTTGAGAGACCTATGAGATCGAAAACCCTGCTCTGTATATCCTGACGGTGGATTCTGACCGAACCGCTGGCGATTTCGTAACCGTTCAAAACCAGGTCGTAGGCTTTTGATCTGACTTTCAGAGGCTGCGTGTCTCCAAATTTCTCCAGATCGTCTAGATCCGGCATGGTGAAGGGATGGTGCTCGGCTTCAATCCTTCCCTCTTCCTTGTTGAAGGAGAACATGGGAAATTCCGTTACCCAAAGGAAATCGAAGCCTTCGGCCCTGAGGTTTTCCTCTTTCGTTATTCTGATTCTCAGTTGACCGAGAGCCCTGGAAAGCGACAGGCTTTCACCAACGCTGAGGAGTACTAAATCTCCCACTTCAGCGCCGAAGAATTCGACTACCTTCTCAACTTCTCTCTGACAGTGTTTGATTATAGAAGACTTGATTGAGTCGCTCTCGACTTTGATCCACATCAATCCTCCGAGTCCCAACTCCTTGGATTGTTGAGTGAAATCGTCAAGTCTCTTTCTAGAAAACTTCCCAGCCAGTCCTCTGATTATGAAACCTTTGACCTTCATTCCCTGACCCAGCGCGTCGCTTATGGGTGAAAAGGAAGTTCCATCGAACTGGGCGGAGAGATCTCTTATCTCCATTCCGTATCTCGTGTCGGGCTTATCACTCCCATAGAGGTCCATTACCTCTCTATAGGTAAATCTCTTGAAAGGTGTTTCAAGATCTACGCCGACGGCCTCCTTGAAAGCGTGTTTCATTAATCCTTCCGTAATTGAGAAGACGTCCTCCTCTGTCGCGAAGGACATCTCTATATCTATCTGGGTGAATTCAGGCTGCCTATCGGCTCTGAAGTCCTCGTCTCTGAAGCACTTGGCTATCTGGTAGTATTTATCGAATCCCGCCACCATGAGCAGTTGTTTGAAGATTTGTGGAGATTGGGGAAGCGCATAAAATTTACCGGGCTTCAATCTCGAAGGAACGAGAAAGTCTCTCGCACCTTCCGGCGTGGATTTTCCCAGCACGGGAGTCTCTACATCTATAAAACCATTTCTGTTAAGGTATGACCTGGTAGCCTGAACGAACCTGTGCCTGGTTACTATATTGTTTTGCATCGCGGGGCGTCTGAGATCGAGGTACCGGTATCTCAGATGCATCTCCTCGGAAGATTCTTCGTCTATATTTATATATATTGGTGGTATTGCAGATTCGGAGAGAATTTCCAGTTCGTCGGCGACGATCTCTATATCTCCGGTTGACATTCCCGGATTTCGCGCATCGCCGGGACGTTCTCTGACGGTCCCGGTTACAGAAACACAGTACTCGTTGCCAAGTTTCAGTGCTATTGAATATAGAGCTTCGTTCTGTGGATCGAAAACTACCTGAGTAAAACCATACCTATCGCGCAAAAGAACGAATTTTATTCCCCCGAGATCCCTTATTCGATCTACCCAGCCGTTCAGAATTACAATTTTTCCAGCGTCCGATATTCTCAATTCGCCGCAGGTATGAGTCCTTTTCTTCAAGTACAACACCTCCCCCATTCATAAATATTACCACGGGAGTTTATAGGATGGAATAATGATTTGTGGTAGAATCAATTCGAATATTTCCTTCGGGGAGGTGTAGAAATTGAAAAAGAGTCTTTTGCTTGCCTCACTGCTTATTTTCGGTCTGGTAGTCTCTTCAGTGGCGGCGCCCGTCAATTATGTCGATGTTGCTCAGAATCACTGGGCTTACAATGCGGTTATCAACCTGACGAACCTCGGTATATTGAACGGTGTTCAGGGTGCCGACGGCAAACTGTACTTCAACGGTAATGACCCGCTGACCAGATATCAGACAGCAGTAATGCTACAAAGAACCATAGACTATGTCGAATTGAATTTCGCCAAACAGGGTACTATCCCGCAGTCCAGCGTATCAGACGCCGGTCTAAGATCGCGGCTGGAAGCTCTCGAACTGTCTTTGACGGATGCCAGCGGAAAGTTGATCGATACGCTCGATTTGCAGCTGAGATTGACAGCCCTCGAAAACAGGGTGAACTCCGTAGGCGTCGGAACGACCGGAACCACAGTGACACAGAGCACGATCGATTCGCTCAGAAACCAGATAATGAAGTTCGTGGAGGATCTGTCGCTGACTACAAAGAAGATCGACACGCTCGCCTTAGACGTTCAGAACATGCAAAACAGCATGGCCAACCTTTCGGTTATGGATGCTAAGGTCAACGACGCCGTCAGAAGGGTTGATACTCTGAGCAGTAGTTTGAGCGCCATTCAAATGAGTTTCTCAACGCACGACAGAGCCATATCGAACCTGGAAACCAGCGTTCAGACTATCTCGACTGAAGTGAACGAATTCGATGCCAAGATAAGCACTCTGACGAACAGAGCCTCTACAAACGCCATGGAGATAGCATCTATCAAAGATACCATCAACACCATGTCTGGGAACACGTCTTCCATCAGGGATCTTCAAAACGCTATTAATTCTCTGGAAACACAGATAGCGAACATCAAGCTCCCTGCCGACGCAACCAAGAAACTCGACGATCTATCTGCAAGGGTCAATACGATCGCATCGGAATACGTCAAAGTCGGTGATACTCAGAACTTCGTCACCAAGACCGATCTGAAGGCCAACCTGAACCTCTACGCCGGAATCGACGAACTGGCGAAGGTAAAGGAAGACAGCGCGTCGCTGGCCAACAGTCTTGCGGCTTTGAGAGGCGATTTCAATTCGGAAACGGGTATCATCAAGAGCGATATCGGCAATTTGCAGAGAAGCTTGAACGCAGTCAACGAGATAGTGGCCGTACATGAAAACGACCTCTCTTCGCTGAAGAATTCGTTGAGTCTTGTAACCTCTCTCAGAACAGATCTCACGGCATTGAACAGCAAGTTCAACGCCCTCACCGATCAGCAGGCTATGAATCTTTCAGCCACTCAAGCGAATATTGCCGATCTTGAGAAGAGGATGAACGAAGCCCATAACCTGCTCAAAGTTTCGATTGATGCCAGCCTTTCGAAGATCGCGCTGAGCATGGATACTGTCAACACTCAACTCGGTAAGAACGAGAACGATATCAAGACGCTGAAAACCAGGACCGATACGCTCGAGTCAAGGTTGAACGCAACCGTCACTAATCTCGACAGATATCTCAAAACCAGCGACCTCGAAACCCAGCCCGTCATAACCAACCTCTCGGACAGGGTCGCGGAAATAAACAAGACAACGGTCGACGCCGCCAGCAAGTCCGACGTGGAGACTCTGCAGAAGAAGCTGCAACCCTGGTTGATCTTCTCGGTTATCAGTGGACTCGCGGGACTTGGAGTGGCTATCTACGTGTTGATCGCCGGACCGATACCTTGATGTCATA
>NZ_DAOSEH010000072.1:0-10969 GCF_035363035.1 Mesotoga sp.
TAGTGCTTCCAGCATCTATAAAAATCACGTCATACTTCTCAACGAACTTCGTAGCCTTCAAAGCAATATGTCGTTTTTCATCAACATCAATTGCAACCTTTTCCTGGAATTCGGGATCATACCTTTGAAGCTTTGTCTGAATGGCACCACCATGAACTCTCTTTAGCAGGCCCTCTCGCTCGAGTTCAGAGAGATCGCTTCTGATCGTTACCTCAGAGACTCCCAGTTCGCTGGCTATCTCAGTGGATCTAACCTTTCCTTTAATAGACAACTCTCTAAGTATCTGTCTGCGTCTTTCTTCAGAAAGAATTGTAATCGCCTCCTTTGTTGAAACTATACCACTCTGGATTTTTGAAAAGCAAATTCAAAACAAGCCGAATTTTCGAATTATCTGTCTTTATTTTCGATTATCTTGTTATTTCTATTCGTATCTACAGCTTATGAGTTGCTGTATCCAATAAATAGGCGAAGAAATAAATAAGTAAAAAGAAAGGAAATTCGACTCCATATAGAGTTTTTTATGCGAAAAGCAAAACAAAAAGAAAGAGTTCCGAAAAAACGGTAGCATCAGAGGATCATGGAAAGAATAAAAGGCGGAACATAAATAATCGACTCAACACTGATAAAGCACATGACAAGTCAGGGGATAAAATTGAGGAGTTCGACCTCACACACCTATCTCCTCCCGTCGGGTTCTTCTTTCTATTCTCGATCTTCCTGATATGAATTTCTTCCTCGACGAAATAGTCTTTCTATCCAGAGAGCTCTGAGGTCCGGGCTAAAGCCGAAATCGATCGATATCTTTCATACTCAATTTATGCCGGTTATAGTATCTATAGCCTTTTGAAGAGTGGCATCGCCGTTTCCGAGATACCAGTTGATTTCCTCTTCCAAGCTCTGTTCGATTACAAGATCCGGCTCGATGTGCTCCCCTTCAGCTCCATTGATAACTAGAATCTTCGACAGACAGAAGAGGAGACCTGTATTCGGCATGGTGTGGAACGGATTGGTTATTCCAAAATTTACCGGCTCGCTCGACCGCTCGCCAATCACCACGGCGTCGGTGTTTCTCCGCATGAAGCTCAGGAAGAGAAGTGTTGCCGAATTGACGTTGGCGTTGGTCAGAATCCATATCCTGCTATCTTTGGCTTTCCATGAATAATCGGGATAGACAGGCAGGTTCCACGTCCTGATGGTGTACTGGCCCGATGAATCTCTTGTGCCGATCTTTTCGACAAGGTCGGCCCTCTCTTTCGTCAGATAACCCAGAACCGCCTCCAGGAAAAGCTGGAATCCCCCGCAGTTGTCCCGGACATCTATGAGTAGATCGGAGTATCCATCTCCCGGGATACGATACATAAGCTCGAGTGTCTCTTCCTGATAATCGGGATGAAAGCTCGGAATTTTTAGGACCGCTACTGAATCGATCTGCTCGAAGGCCGGTGGTCTGTTTGAGTTTCTCATCATCTGCCAGTCTGAATCGCTCACTGAAATGGAATTGATGGCCGCTTTGCGTATTTCATCGTTGAAAAGGTAAGTGACCTCCACTTCGGGGCTGTTCATAAACTGCGGGATTGCATGAATGAACCAGTTAATGAAGATGTTAGGTCCGGTCTCCTCGCTCTCGTAGTAACCCATCGAGCTGCCGTATTTCTCGTAAAGCTCGTCGATTGCGAATCCTTCTATCTCAAGGATAAAGCTCCCGACGGGTATTAAACTCCCAGATTCGATCACCAGCGCCCTGCCCTGGACTTCTCTGGTTTTGAAGGGCAGTACGTCGACTTCTCCGGGGAAAGACATTCCCGAGTGCTGATCCTTCAGGCTATCGGTAATCCTCCCCGCGACCAGAAAGAACTCGCTCAGGGTCATCCCATCTTTCAGTGACGACTTCGCCTCTTCCACTAGATCGCGGAAAACCTCCTCATCTATCTTCCGCCAGGGATCGTAGAAAAGACTTTCAATTTTCCCGACGAGAAAATCGATATCTTCCAGAAGCTGCCTGCGGGTGAAAACCTCTACCGGAAAGGCAGTTGAAAGGAGCATGATAAACAATAAAAGCATAAGCAAAGGCACTCTCTTCATTAGGAATCTCTCCTTATATTTATATGCTATGGACTTACAAATTCCTGCTAAGAGAAATCGCAGTGATTTAGTTTGATTTTTTATTGATTACCTAACAATTCATATATTTACTTTTCAAATAAAAGTATAGACGATCATTTGATTTTTTAAATACTTATTTGTTATAATTAATTTCGCTAATCTAACTATAGATTGAGTGATTTTGATTCTGTGGGTAATAGGGGGATATTAGTAAAATGAGGCTCGTACCAAGAAGAAAAGCCGAGCTCAAGAGCTTGAAGTTCTCTGTAGGTGTGTTGACTATCGCAATGATCGTTGCAAGTATTTACACAACATACTGCGTTGTAACACGATACGACATGCTAATCCAAAACCCAAGATTGTGGAGCCTGGTCGCAGGTGTATATGTTGTCACAGTCATGTCAGTAATCTATTATCTTATACTTGGCAGAGCACAAAGAAAGATGAGAAATAGTTTCTGAGTCCTTTTGCCTTCATTTAGAAAAACTGGCCTTGAAAAGGTTTGAGCTATGGTGTGCTTTTTAACTCTCACTTCGTTAGTTTTAGAAATATGTTTGGAGACCGGCACAGATTTATTTATTATCTGAAAAGGCCGATGTTTGCCGTGTAGAGTTCTTTAAAGATATTTTTTCTCTCTTTCATGTACGAACTGTATTCGGCTCTGGGCTCCACCCGGTCGTACTTTTTCTTTATCTCTTCAACGACTTTTTCGAGAGCCTTACCGCTCGTGGCCGACAGAGCGATCAGGGCGGCACCTGTCGCCGAGTCGTACTGGCGGGGCGAGACCAGCAGCTCGTGATCGAGCACGGTGGCGATCAGCTGTAGCAGAACTTCGCTCCTGGCACCGCCGCCCGAGACGCAGATCTGGTTCGGTTCGAGCGCCGTTCTCTTTATCTCGTCCCCTATCATGCTAATATCCAGGGCAATGGCTTCGAAAACCGAACTCAAGATCTCTTTTCTGCCGGTTTCCATGGACAGTCCAAAGAGAATTCCTCTGGCTTTGGGGTTGTTGAAGGGGGTGCGCGCTCCTCCAAAGAACGGAAGAAGACTCATGTTTGAAGGTTCGTATTCCTCCGCTCTAAAACCCGACAGCAAACTCTCTTTCTCGTCCATGTCGAGGCCGAACAGTCTGTCGGTCACCCAGTCGGTGAGGAGGCCGCCGCAGCTGGTAGCGCCACCGGCGGTGAAGGATCCCGGGACGGCACCGGTTTCAACGAATAGGGCGGGCGATCTTACGGGTCTGTCGAGACACTGGATGTAAATCGAGGTCCCTCCCAGCGAGATGGAGACGTTTCCTGGCTCGAGGCAGGCGTTGGTTATGGCGTCGGAGCATGCGTCTCCCGTTCCGGTGAAAGCGGGAGTTCCACAAACCAGCCCAGTTTCTTCGCTTGCCCGTCTCGTTACCTTGCCGGTGAGGTCGGTAGCCCATTTTATATCTGGAATTATCTCTGTCGGGAGGTCTGCGTGATCGAAGGGATCCTCGAAAATCTCCAGGGTGTTGAGGTCTATGAGGTTGCCCGCTGAAAGCGAGAAGATATCCGAGGCAAATTGGCCGGTCAATCTGAAGGCTATGTAACCGTTCGCGGTAAGAACCCGGGCCGTCCTTTCGAATATCTGCGGTTCGTTTTTTCTCAGCCAGAGGATCTTTGGAAGGATGGACTGGCTTGAATACTCTGTGTACAGCGGATTGTCTCCGGCCTGTCTCATGAACTCGTTGAGCAGTTCGATCTCTTTAGCGGCCCTCTGATCGATTCCGTACATGAAAGACTTTCGCAGGGGAGTTCCATCGCCCGATACAGGCAACACGTTCGGACACATGGAGCTGAGTCCTATCGCTTTTATGCTCGAGAGGGGGATCTCTTTGCCCGCCATCGCAGTCAGTTTCAGAAAGTCCTGCCACCACACCCGGGCGTCCTGCTCGGGATAGCCATCGTCGGAAAAGCTCTGTGAATGATTGACCTTTGCGCTTGCGACAATACGGCCTTCATTGTCTGTGATGGATATTTTGCTAGAAGTCGTACCGATATCGTATCCTGCGAAAAGCTCTCTTTCTTTCACGGCCGATACACCCTCCCTTTCTAGATCGTGTACGTGAATCACGGGTAATGAAGAAAAACGGGGGAGCCTTTGCATTAAAAAAATCCTCGAATCGTATCTACCCCTCGACTCTCGACAGGTGAATGCAACAGGCTCCCGAAAGCGCTTCAGTACTTCTTTCAGTTGGTTATTTCAGATAATCCTGAGCGTTTGCCGAGGTTATAAGCGGGGCGTCCATGTATATTACCCGGACGGCTCCGATGACCTCTTCGGGGCTGTTTCCCTCGACGACTATCTTCTGTATGAGCTCGGCCGCCCTGGTGGCGGAGTCTCCGAAGGGCTGCAGGATCGTGGCTACGACGGCCGTGTTGTTGGCCGCTATCATTCCTATGTTTCTTTCGTTGCCGTCAATTCCGACCACGAACATGTCTTCCTGGGTGTAGCCGGCAGCCCTTATAGCCAGGGATACCGCGTAAGCCGGGTCGTCCCAGGCGCACCAGACGGCGTCGATCTTGTCGCCGTACTTGAGCAGGTACGATTCCATGGTTCTCTGGGCGTCTTCGACGAATCCCGCCGGCGGCAGGTGATGGACTTCGAGCACTTTGATGTTCGGCTCTTCAGTCAACACAACATCCAGGGCCTTGCCTCTGAAGCGGGTCCCGTAGAATTGATCGAATTTGAACACGATTATATTTCCCTTGTGGTTCAGTCTGTCGACCAGATAGGTGGCGATCTTCGCGCCCATCTCCCAGTTGTTGGTGAGAATGTCGGCCGTCAGCAGGTCGCTGTACTCGGAATCGATCCCGATCACGGGGATGCCCGCCTCTTTCGCCGCGGTGAGCGAGGAAGTGAGCGAGCTTGCCTGACCCATGGCGACCACAATAAGGTCTACTTTCTTCGACACGTAGTTTTCCACCAGGTTGTTCATCGTCTCCCAGGAGCCTGCAGAGTTCGAGACGTAGATGGTCCAGCCGTTGGTCTTTGAAATGGCTTCGAGATTTTGGGCGATCGTTGCCTGGGTTACCGCAGAAAGGTTGGCCGCGACGAAGCCGATCTCGACACCGACGGCCAGCGAAACGAGTAACATAATCGCAAGAACAAGAACTACCTTTTTCATAGTTACCACACCTCCTGTTGTTTGCCTTAGAAGCTCTCAGAGTTTCTGAATGAGGTCATCGCGACGGCCAGAATTATGATCGCTCCTTTGGCGATGTACTGAAAGAAATACGAAACTCCCATTATTACAAGACCGTTGTTTATAACTCCGATGATCAAAGCTCCCACGAAAGTCCCCGGTACGTTCGGCCTGCCCACCTTGATCGTGGTCATTCCCAGGAAGGAGGCGGCTATCGCATCCATGAGGTAAGCGTCGCCCGCGGTCGGCTGTCCCGATCCCAGCCTGGAGGCGAGAATACAGCCGGTGAAGGCCGCGAGGGCGCCGGAGATTATCATTCCGATCACGCGGAGAAGCCTGACGTTGATGCCCGACAAAAAAGAGGCCTTCACACTGCCCCCTATAGAGTACATCCACTTTCCCATCTTCGTCTTTTCCATCACGAAGGTGAAGACGACTATGACGGCTGCCATTATGAAAACCTGGACGGGGATTCCCAGGACTCTGTTCTGCGCGATCGCGAGGAAGGAATCGGGGAAGATCCCGTAAACTTCCTGGCCTCTGGTGAACATGAAGTTGATACCGGTCGCGATCGTACCGAGGGCGAGGGTCGCGATGAAGGCGGAGATCTTCAATCTGGTGATCAGGATTCCGGCGATCACGCCGAAGAGCGCGCCCATGCCTACCGTGATGAGTATGGAACCGAACACGCCCAGGCCGTTCAAGATCAGAGAGGTCACTATAACTCCCGAAAGGCTCGCCACCGAAGCGATAGACATGTCGAAATCTCCCGGTATCATGCAGACGGTCATCCCGGTCGCTATTATCGTCAGCATGGAAATATGGGAGAGGATGTTTATGAGATTTCTGGAAGTGAGAAACGTTTCGGTCATTATCGAGAAGAAGACGACTATCCCGATCAAGGCCAGAATAGTGCCGTACTTCTGAAAGAGCAACCCTATCTTATTCATTATTTTTCACTCCTTACGGCGAGGCTGTCGCTGAGCGCATTTTCGAGAATCGAGTGTTGATCGTACTCCTCTCTTTTGAATTCCGCCGTGATCCTCCCCAGGCGCATGACATAGATCCTGTCGGCTATACCCAGCAGCTCCCGGATATCCGAGGAGACGAACAGCACCCCGCAACCCTTCTTCGCGATTTCCTGCATTATCCTGTAAAACTCGCTCTTGGCTCCGACATCTATTCCCTGGGTCGGTTCGTCGAATATGAAGATCCTGGATTCCGGTCCCAGAAGCCATTTCCCCAGAACCACCTTCTGCTGGTTGCCGCCGCTCAGATGAGAGATTATCGTTTTCAGCGACGGCGTCTTTATCTTCAGATCGCTCGATACTTTGCTGGCCCTGGCGTTGGACTCTCTCGAGCTGATCACACCTAACCTGGTCAGCGTCCCAAGGAATGGAGAGGTCAGGTTGTCTATAACCGACATATCCTGGACAACCCCCTCCCTCCTTCTGTCCTCCGGGCAGAGATAGACACCGGCCCTCATGGCTTTCGATGGGCCTTTTATCCTGATTTTTTCGTTGTTTATCGTTATTTCGCCGCTATCGATTTCGTGGGCGCCAAAGATCGATTTCATGAGCTCCGTCCTTCCAGAGCCGACCATTCCGAAGAAGCCCACTATCTCTCCCCTCTTCACCTCGAAGGAGATATCCTTCA
The DNA here is from genome assembly GCF_035363035.1 of Mesotoga sp. NCBI lineage: Bacteria > Thermotogati > Thermotogota > Thermotogae > Kosmotogales > Kosmotogaceae > Mesotoga > Mesotoga sp. The sequence continues at coordinate 6,932 of NZ_DAOSEH010000072.1, forward strand.
ATCCCAGTCTCGCTACGTTGAGCTTCGAAACCCTGAGAATTCCCTCTCCGATCTCCGAAGCTTGCTTGGGATATTGATCTACCAGATCCCTGTTGGTCATCAGCTTTATGAGGTCGCGTGTCGATAGCTCCGAAGAGACGGATGTGCCTTCGTATCGACCGTTTCTGAGGACGGAGATTCTATCGCAGAGATTGAAGACTTCGTCCAGGTGGTGGGAGACGAAGATGATGCTTATGCCGGACTTTTTCAGGTTTTTTAGGATCTCGAAAAGATTATCCGTATCGCTCTGGGTTATCGAGGCCGTCGGCTCGTCTAGAACCAGTACTTTTGAGTTCATGCTCAGCGCCCTGAGGATCTCGACCATCTTCTGCTTGGCAACACTTAGAGTTCCAACCGGAACACGCAGCGGCACTTCGATTCCGTACTTCTCGCAAAGCCTCTTCGTGTTGGATCTGATCTCCCTGCCTTTCAAAACCGAAAGCCGGGAAGGTTCCCTCCCCAGCCAGATGTTCTCCTCGGCAGTAAAAAACGGATCCAGAACGGTGTCCTGATAAACTACCCCTACGCCCCTGTGAAGCGCCTCGGAAGGACTGCTCAATTTTACCGGCTTGCCGAACAGTCTGAGCTCTCCCGAAGTCTGCTGAAAGACTCCGGCGAGTATGTTTATGAGCGTGGACTTTCCGGCCCCGTTTTCACCTACCAGTCCATGAATCTCCCCTTCTTCCAGAGCGAAGTCGATATTGTCAAGAGCAACGACCCCGGGAAACTCCTTCCTGACCGAGATCATCTCAACAACTTTCATGACTATCTCCCGAAGCGTTTCGAATAAGCCTCTTCGGCGGGCATGCCGTCGTTGACTATATCCTTCAGAGCCAGCAGCATCTCCACCGGTCTCTCGTGCTGCCAAACGTTTCTACCCATATCGACCCCGCGAGCTCCCGCCCTTGTGGCATTTTCGGCGATCTTCAGGACATCCAGCACCGAATCCATCTTTGGACCGCCGGCTATGACTACGGGTATGCCGGCAGCGGCCTCGATGACCTTCTCGAATTTTTCGTCGCAATAATACGTTTTGACGATATCGGCGCCCATCTCCACGGCAACCCTCACGGCCAGCGAGAGGTATCTCGGATCGGTTTTGCGCTCCCGGTCCTTCCCGATCGCGGTTACGGCCAGCACCGGAAGGCCGAAGGTTTCACAGTCGTCGCACAGCCGGGCCAGTTCGCGTATAGTTGAGTACTCGTTTGGAGTGCCGACGTAAATCGAGGTGGCGACGGCATCGGCAGACAATCTCAACGCCTCGGTCACCGTTGTGGTTATGCTTTCGTTGGTTATATCCTCGCCGGCGATTGTTGCCGCGCCGCTCACCCGGAGTACGATCCCGACGTGCCCGTTCGGTGTGTAGCAGTTCTGCAGTATCCCTTTGTTGAGCATTATGGAATCGGTGAACGGTGTGAGTTTGCCTAGCATCTCGGCCGGTCTTTCCAGACCCTGCATGGGTCCTAGAGCCATCCCGTGATCGAGAGCCAGCATTATAGTTTTTCCGGATCTGTTGAATATCCTTGAAAGTCTGTTTGCCTTGCCGAACAACTCACTCACCAACCTTTATTCCGACTTTGATAGATCTGCCTTCTACGGCGTCTTTGAAGGCCTCCTCGAAATCGGAGAATTCGTAGATTCTTTTTGTGAAAGATCTCAAGTCGAGCTTACCGCTGTTTATAAGCGCGATGGCGGCCATGAAATCCCTAGAGGCAAAGCCCGTGGTACCGGTCAATTTCACACCGTTGTAGTGGATTATATTGGGATCGAAGAGAGCTTTCGTCCCTTTCGAATAGCCGCCGAAGAGCACCATGTTTCCGAACAACTTCACCCGGGGCAGGTATTCATCGATCAATTCGGGAACGGGCGCCGTTAGCACGATCGAGTTGTATTTGCCCGTGTCTTCGCTGGAGGCGGCAAAGCCCAGTTCTTCGGCCAGTTCCAGCCTCTCTTTCCTTTTGTCGGTAATCACCACCGTCTGGCCGTAAACATCCCGCAAGGTTATAGCGTTCAGCATACCCATTATCCCGGCCCCGACGACCAGCGCCGAGTTGCCCGGCTGTAGCTCCATATGTCTGCAAGAGGTCAACGCGCAGGCCATGGGTTCCGCGAGGGCAGCCTCTTTGACCTTTTCTTTCGAAACCTTTGCAACGCCCTTCCTGGCGTAACCGGCGTCGATCGAAAGGAACTCGGTTATGGCTCCGTTGCTGGGAAAGTCTCTGGTTCTGCATCCCTCGGGGTAACCGTTGATACACTGCTCGCACTCGCCGCAGTTCACGAAGGGGGCTACGGCGACGTAATCGCCGACTTCGAACTCCGAAACGTTCCGACCGGTTTCGACTATCCTTCCCGAACATTCGTGGCCCAGTATGGTCGGAGGCTTGATCATCGGGTGTCCCTGCTTGTAGGTCTTTATATCTGTGGAACAAATGAATGAGTAGAGTATCTTGACAAGAATTCCATCTTCTCCGATTTTTGGCTTCTCGACATCTCTGATTGAGATCTTTCCGATTCCTTCGTACATCACTGCCTTCATCCATGCACCTCCTGCTGTGTAACTAGCATCTGGGCCGTCCTTATATCCGTAAAGAGAGTGGTTATGTAGCCTCTTGAAAGGGCTGCCCGTATTCCTTCGACTTTGTGCTCCCCGCCGCTCAGGCAGATCCTCTCGGGAACTTTCAGCAGATCGCCGAAGGGGATTCCCAGAAGGACCTCTTCGATGTTCTGGCAGACTATTTCGCCGCCTTTGCCCATGAAGCGAGAGACTATATCGCCAACGGCGTGCTTTCTGACCAGCTCGAGTATCATATCGCCGGGAAGATTTGAGTCGAGAACGGCCGACATTCCGGCCGGGGCTCCCAGACCAAATACGACTGCTTCGAGGTTCGACCACTCGTTGACGGCCGTCTGAACCGACTGTACCTGCTTCATGATTTTCAACTGCTCGGGGTTGTTGAAGATCGCGGGAGCGGCCAGAAAAATAGGGATCGCGCCCAGAGAACCGGCCATTTTTTCGACAATGTTGTTGATCTGATAAGTCTTCTCCGACTGTCCCAGACCCCCGAGGAGCGGTATTATCTTCATCTCGGGAAACCTGGCGAGGTTTTCCGGGAGACTCATTACGGCTTCATAAACGGTCGTCCCCCAGCCCAGCCCGACATAACGTTTGCCTTCTAGAAGCTTGGTTAGGTTCTTCTGGAAGGAGAGAGAGATCCTCTGCTTTATCTCCTTATCGGTGCCCTTGATAGAGGCTACGACATGGGCCTCCCTTATGGCGTATTTCTCGACTATTTCTCTCTCGAGAGAGGAGAGATCGAAAGATTCCGGCCCGACGAGCTCGATCTTCACCATTCCCAGTCTGCGCGCGCTGGTGAGCAACCTGGAGACTTTCGACCTCGAAAGACCCAGTTCGATGGCTATCTCCTCCTGGTTCATCTCGTTGATGTAATACATCTCAGCAGCCCTGTAAGAGAGACTGACTTCATCCATCTTCATCTTCTTACCTCGAGGTGAAAATTACTCTGACTTTCTTCAAGAAACCGGTCCTTTCCTTTTCCTGGAAGAGGTTTCGACCTATCGCCGCGCCTTTAGCGCCGGCCTTTGCCGCGTCTTCAAGGGAAGCGAAGAAATCGCGGTTCTTCTCGCCTCCTGCGACGATCACGGGAACGGGGCACGATCGAACGACCTCGCCGTAATTTGCGGTCATCATGGTCTTTATAACGTTCGCTCCAAGTTCGGCTCCTATTCGAGATATATTTCCTATAACCTCGGGGGAGGAGTAGTCCTCCTTCCTGTAAGGAAGCATCTCGGCAATTACAGGTATCCCGTACCTCTGGTAGTCCCAGATGGCTTTCGAAAGAGCGTGAAGGGCATCGGAATCTCTCTCCTGACCGACGATTCCCATAACTATTACCGCATCGGCTCCAAGCCTCAGTGCCTGTTCGGGATCGAGAAAGTATTTCGTGTTGCCGATATCGCCCGATAAAGCCGAACCGGCGT
>NZ_DAOSEH010000073.1:0-10822 GCF_035363035.1 Mesotoga sp.
TCAATATAGCGGCAGGTCTTCAGAAACTCGGAGTTCCCACGGCCTTTCTTTCGAAAATCGGCTTCGATGAATTCGGAGAGGCTCTAGTCAAGTATCTTAATGAGCTCGGGATCAGGACCGATTACATCGTCAGAGAGACCGGCACAAAAACGACGCTGGCCTTCGCGGCACTTGACAGCGACGGAAAGCCCGAGTTCAGGTTCTACAGAGACCGCGCCGCCGACATATCGCTCCGCAAAGACGAGTTGAAGGATCTCTCACCCGAAGATTTCTCGCTTTTTCACTTCGGCTCCATCGCTCTTCTGGATGAGCCGTCGGCTTCTACCTATATCGATCTTTTCGAGAGGTTCAAGAAGGCCGGAGTGAGGACTTCTTTCGATCCAAACGTGAGAAAAAACGCGGTCGTCGATCACGATACCTTCAGAAGAAAGTTAAGGGAGATAATGCGCCGGGTGGATATTCTGAAGCTGAGCGACGAGGACCTGGAATACATAGCGGGAAAAGGCGACGTTGAAAAGGCGGTCGAAAGCCTTGAGGTCGGCCGCGACGAACTGGTGCTGGTCACGCTCGGAAGTAAAGGAGCCAGGGCCTTCTGGCGGGGGCGGTTCATAGGCGAGGAGGGATTCAAGGTCGAAGTTGCCGAGACGACCGGCTGTGGGGATTCATTCATGGCCGCCGTCATATCCAGACTCTACTCGCTCTCAGATGAACGGTTCAAAGCCCTCGATTTTGAAACGCTCGGAGGGATCCTGAGATTCGCCAACGCCGGCGCGGCGATCGTAGCGACAAGGTACGGAGCGGCAAACGCCATGCCCTCAGGGAGCGAGATCGGGGAGTTTCTCCAGTCCCATCGAAGGTGATCCCGCTTGAAAGGTTTTCTCGCCGTCGATATCGGTGCCTCTGGCGGCAAAGCCTTCGTCGGCAGATACGACGGTGAGAGACTGTCGATCGAAGAGGTTTTGCGCTTCGCCAACGAAGGCTGCTATGGCGGCAAATACAGGCTTTTGAAAAACGCCACTGGCCTTTGGCTGGTGCAGGAACTGCTCAGGGAGTGGAAAGCGAAAGACCAGTCGCTGGACTACCCCTCGCTTGTGCGTATGGCCGGGGAGGCGAGGCCGTTCTCCGGAAAGATAGACGTCGAATCGCCCCGTTTCAAGAGACCGGCAAGCATGGAAAGGGCGATTCTGCAGGAGTGTGCCGATAGCGGTTCGATACCCTGCACACGGGGTGAAATAGTAAGGACGGCTCTGGAAGGCATAGCCGCGATGACGGAACTCACCAGGAAGGAGCTGGAACGGTTGACCGGCAGGATCGACGGGCTCCACATAGTGGGCGGAGGAGTGAAGAACCAACTGCTCTGCCAGCTGATAGCCGATTTCACGGGCCTTCCCGTCACCGCCGGACCGGTAGAGGGGACGGCGATAGGAAACATAATCGTCCAGATGCTCGCGCTTGGCGAGTTGAGGGATCCAGGAGAATCGGCCGAATTGCTGAAAAGATCCTTCGAAATGCTATCTTACGAGCCGCGAAATTCTTTACAGGCCCCCCGACCGCTACTATTGCGCGGGAAAGAGCTCCAAGAACCCTTCTTTGAAAGTCCTGTACTGACTTCCCTCCAGTTTTTCCGGCACAAAATTGTCAACAGCGAATTTGATGAGCCTTGCGATTCTCTCGACCTCTATGTCGTTATAGCTGTGGCCTTTGAAGAGATCGATGTCGCAGCCCGCTATTTCGGCCATTATCGAGGGAATCGAATAAAGCGTCAGTTGCGACAATCCGACGATCTTCGCCATACTTTCCAGAAGGGCGATAACCGTATCGAGCGGTACCGTTGTTTTGAAGAAATCCTGCAGAACGGGCAACAGCTGACCGTAATAGAAGTGATGGGTCGATTCCGTCTGCCAGGGTTCGACACCAAAGACTTTCAGCATCTCCGCTTTCCTGGGTTTTGTCATGGTCAGAAGGGCCGCGCCGAAAGCGTCGCCGGAAGCGTGAATATAGTACTTATCACCCTTCACAAGGCCGAGGGCCTTCAAACAGTCGAGATAACCTTCTCGCATATAGTTGGCCGAAACCTCGGGGTCGAAATCCAGTACGTCGCCGTAATTCTCGGTCGGAGTAATCACAAGCTGGGTAATCTCCTCAGATCTCTCCAGTGAAGAGAGCGAAAGCATATCCCGGAGCCTCTTGGGGCCAAGATCGACCACGATGATCTCCTTGAAACCCTTGTTCATTGCCATATTGACCGGAATATTTCTGTAAACGCCGCCGTCTATGAATTTCTCGGACCTGATAGTCTCCCTCCTGAAAACGGGATGGTTCGCGCTGGCAAGAACGTAATCGGCCAGCTGGCCGGAGGGAATATCCTCGATATAAAGCTCTTTCGCCTCCATATCCGTTAGAGAGAAGGCAACTATTCCCATGTCGATCTTGCTCTTCCTGACGGCTTCTTCGTTCAATAAAACGTTGAAACTTTCCCGGAGTGGAGAAGCATCGAAACCGCCGGCTCTCAAAGCTTCGAATATCTTTCCCACGAAGTTGTTGCTGGAGCTGCCCTTAACGACCCTCTCCATGTTGATATTCAACCAGAGATCGCGTGTGTCGCGAAACTTGTTCATGGAGATCGCGACGGAGTTCAACGCGCCGACCGAAGTTCCGTAAACTCCCCCGATCTCTATCCTGGAATCCTTCAAAGCCTTCCAGACCCCTACCTGGTATGACCCGCGGGCGCCGCCCCCCGAGAGAACCAGCCCTATTTTGCCTTTGAACTCGATCCGTTCGTCTTTTTTGAGTAACCTTTCAGAGAACTCGACTCTGCCCACCGCAATCACCTCGATTCAATTCTATCTGAAGGGAGGACAAATACCAGCATAACGGAAGCCGTCCCCGGAAGAGCCGTCCTTGGTCCTTCGTTGGAGCATGGACCCGTCCTTGGGGAACCTGAGGCTAGAGGTAAGAGGCAAGAGGCTGGAAGGTCGATAAGATCTCGACTTTCTTACCTCTGACCTCTCCCCCTCTTACCTCTGTTTAGAGACAGACGAGAAGAGCGAGATCCCGTATAAGATTCCTGAACAGGAGCCCTGAATAGGAATATTTCAGGGCAGGCTCCTCAGGACAGGCTATTACGGGATGACACGGGATGACGGTGTGCGCGAAAAATGAGACAGACGTGAGGAGAATCGTCAGTCCCTATTTTCGCCAAACGGGATAACAGCGCTCTCTCCTTCTCGTGAGTGAAGCGAACTCTCGACGCTCTTTCTCGTGTTTTACCGACAACCTACACCACCCCCACCACGGCTCTTAGTCGCCTCTCGAAATGTATAAATATATGTTAAAGGCATATATGGTGATATAATATCTATGGCTCTTTTGCCGTAAAGAGAGGTTGCTTTCATGACTCACGTGTACGGTGTTGTGCCTTCGCGGAGATTGGGCAGGTCGCTGGGTGTGTCAACGATTCCCTTCAAGACCTGCAATTATTCATGTATTTATTGCCAGCTTGGAAGAACGACAAACATGACTAACACCCGCACGAGTTTCTACCCTCCCGGGGAGATAATAAACCAGGTCAGGGATTTCGTGAACGAGAAGGGCGAGGAGAGTTTCGACGTTGTAACTGTCGTGGGCGAGGGCGAGCCCACGCTGTACAGACCGCTCGATCATCTGGCGGGGGCGATCAGGGAGTTGACTTCCAAACCTCTCGTGCTGATCACCAACGGATCGCTTCTCTTCGACGCAGACCTCAGAGACGAGATCTCCGGTTTCGACATCGTGATGCCGACACTGGACGCTTACGACCGGGAGAGTTTCAGACGAATCAACAGGCCGTTCGGAAAGCTCGAGTACGAAGAGGTTTACGAGGGTCTGGTGGATTTCTCCGGAGAGTTCGCCGGAGAGGTATGGCTGGAGGTCATGCTCGTAAAGGGTTATAACGACGACGAAAGGTCCCTTGCACTGTTGAAAGAGCGGCTTTCCAGAATTAGAGCGAGGAGAGTGTATATAAACGTTCCCGCCAGGCCACCGGCCGAAGATGGTGTCACAATACCGGATAACGCCACTTTGAAACTCGCACGTGAATTGCTGGGCGCTGCGAGTATCGAAAACCTTCCAGTCAGCAATTTTCTATCGCTCGAAAGCGATGCGGAGAGCACCGTTATCGAGATCATAAAGCGCCACCCCATGTCGAAAGAAGATATAGAAAGCCTCCTCTTTTCGCGGTTCGGTCCGGGTTCAGCCGAAGGGGTTTTAGAAAAGTTATCCTCTAGAGAAGATGTGGAAAGGCGCGAATACGCAGGGAAAATCTTCTACAGATACAGGTCGATCTGATCGAAGGCCGGAATAAATCTCGCCTCGCGATTTTTAGATCTTGCCGCAATAGGACGAAAAAGTCCTCTTCCACTTCTGCCCACTGTCTCCTGTGTTGTGCCTCGGGTGAGGTGCTGCAAAGGCTTTCCGTATTTGTCGGTCATAATGATAAACTTGAATCAAGGAAGGAGGGCTTTCCGTTGGGAAGAGTTGCGGTGATCGGCGAGCTACTCATAGATCTGATTTCCGATACACAGGTCAGCGAACTTTCACGGGCGAAGAGCTTCAACAGGTTCTTCGCGGGCTCGCCGGGCAACCTCGTTTTCAATCTTCATGATCTCGGCGTTGATTCCGCTATCCTTTCCAGGGTCGGGGACGACTCCTTCGGCCGGGCTTACATCGATCTTCTCGCAAAGAGGGGGATCGATGTCTCATACGTTCAACTGGATAAAAGGAGGCACACTTCGTTCGTGATAGTATCGCGTTCCGACTCGACTCCGCAATTTTTGGCCCTGCGCGGCGCGGATTGTATGCTGGAGCCTCCCGTGGAGATAGATCGGTTTCTCGACGGTGTGCAGTTTCTTCATCTCACTTCCTGGCCGCTATCACTTTCACCGGCCCGCGAGACGACCGTCTCGGTAGTTCAGAAAGCTGCGGAGAGAGGGATAAAGATCTCGCTCGATCCCAACTATCGCGAAGTTATCTGGGAGTGCGGACACGACGGACCTGCCTTCATCAAGAAGATGTTGAGATATATCCACATCGTCAAGCCCTCAGACGACGACGCGCGGCATATATTCGGGGAGATGCAACCGCGAGAGTACTTAGATCTCTTTCACGAATTTGGAGCGAAAAACGTGATACTGACACTCGGGAAGCGTGGTGCGGTTGTCTCCGACGGTTTCAGGATTGAAGAGATCGCTCCCTGCGCCAGAAGGGTCGTCGATACCACCGGGGCCGGGGATGCCTTCTGGTCGGGCCTGTACAGAGGGCTGCTCGAGAGGAAAGATATCTTCGAAGCGGCCCGTTATGGAAACATGTGCGCCGCCTTTAGAATAGAACACGAAGGAAAAGATACGCAACTCCCTGCGATCGAAGAGCTAAAGACGATTTATGAGAGGTGTTGAAGCATGAGAGTAGCATTTATCAATCCACAGGGGAATTTCGATTCGCGCGACAGTTACTGGACCACTCATCCCGATTTTGGGGGACAGCTCGTATATGTCAAGGAACTGGCCGTCGCGATGTCCGGACTGGGTATCAACTGCGACATAATCACCCGAAGAATCACTGATCCAGATTGGCCGGAGTTCGCAGGCGATATGGATTCGTATCCGGGTGTGGAAAATGTGAGAATAATAAGAATCCCGTTCGGGCCCGAAGGCTTCCTGAAAAAGGAAGAGCTCTGGCCGCATCTGGACCAGTTCAGAAAGGGGGTAATTGAGTTCTACCGTCAGGACAGAACTATGCCCAGCTTCATAACCGCCCATTACGGCGACGGCGGCCTGGTCGGGGCGATGCTTTTCAAGGATACAGGCATCCCCTTTTCCTTCACTGCCCATTCGCTCGGCGCACAGAAGCTCGAAAAGCTTCTTCAGACCGGCGATGACAGGGGCGAGCTTGAAGAGAAGTACAACTTTTCGTACCGGATAGCGGCCGAGAGGCTCGCAATGAAGTATTCGGCCGTCAACTTCGTCTCCACTTCGATGGAACGTTACCAGCAGTACAGCCACAGGCTTTACAGGGACTTTGTGAATATCGGGGATGACTCCAGGTTCAGAGTCGTGCCCCCCGGTGTGAACACTTCGATCTTCAAGACGGAATCCACCGATCTGGACGCCCATATCGAGGAGAAGCTGAATTCAGCTTTGAAAGGGTTTGTAGAACCTTCAAGACACTCTCTGCCCTTGATCATCGTCTCGAGCAGACTGGAACCCAAGAAAAACCACACCGGCCTCGTAAGGGCCTTCTCAACCGATACTGCATTGAATGAGGCCAGCAATCTCTTGATAGTCGTGAGGGGAATGGAAAATCCGTACGATGAGTACGAAAAGACCGATGATCCCGAAAGAGTTGTTCTTTCCGAGATTATCGAGATCGTCAGAAGAAACGGCGTTGAGAAAAAGGTTCTCTTTCTCAACATCGAAAGCCAGCTAGAGTTGGCCGCTCTGTACAGAGTTGCCGGCAAGCTGAGATCGATCTTTGCGCTGACTTCTCTGTACGAACCCTTCGGCCTGGCGCCGATCGAGGCCATGGCCTGTGGGCTACCGGTAGTTGCCACTTCGAACGGCGGTCCATCCGAGAGCTTGAATGAAAACGGAGTCGAGTACGGGGTTCTGGTCGATCCGGCCGATACGCAGGATATTTCCCGCGGGTTGAAGAGGCTTATAAACTGCGATCAGGCTGTCTGGAAATCCTTCAGGGAACGAGCCATGGACAGAGTGATGGACAAATACACCTGGGCAGCCACGGCAAAGGGGTATCTCGATGCGATCAAAGAGCTTATCAAAAGCACGTATCCCGAGCCGGAGATTCCCGACTATATATATACCGGGATCGATGTACCCTTCATCGAGTGAGAAGGCTAACCGTTCGATAACCGGGCCAATATGTTTGCCAGTCAGGAAGGGAGGCGTGCCGCTTAACCCTTTGAACGGGGTCCTTGGCGGTGAGTTGCTGTGAAGAATCCGGCCTTGAAGGTTGCATTCGCATATATTGTATTTGGAGCCTTGTGGATTTTGTTCTCGGATATGCTGGTCAACGCGTTTTTTCCGGATAAGGCTTCTTTATCCACCGTGCAGACCTATAAGGGCTGGGCCTTTGTAGTCTCCAGCGGTCTTCTCTTTTACTTCATGATCTTCAGGGAGTTTCGTGGAAAAGCGAAGGCGAACGTGCTGCTGACGAGGCAGAAGGACTTTTCCAATTCCGTTCTCAACAGCGCCGGGGTCTATGTAGCGGTAATTGACGACAGGGGAACAATTGCGAGAATCAACGAGAAGTTCGAAAGGCTTTTCTCCTCTTCCGGCGGAGAAATCATCGGGAAAAGCATATACGATATTTTCTTGAATCCCTCGACGGCGAGCGGTTTGAGATCGGCCGTAGATGATATCCGTGATGGAGACGGCGAACAGGTTTTCGAAAGCGGCTGCCCGGTTCCCGGGAATACTCTGCATATTCGCTGGTCGTTGCGCTTTCTCGCCTCCTGGAAGGAAGAGACCGATTATTTCGTTCTCACCGGAGTCGATATAACCAAAGTCGTCGAATCGGAGAGGAGCGCAACTAAAAGATTGAACAATATTCAGGCTCTTCACGAGATAGATCTTGCGGTCAGTTACAACGTAGAGCTCGAGAAGATGCTGGACGTCTTTCTGGAGAAGTCCATATCCAGGCTGGAAGTGGATGGCGCCGATATTTACTTGCTGAGTGAGGACAATAAATTGAGATTCACGCATGGAATGGGATCGATATCCGGCAAAAGTCTCCCTGTCGATCTTCCGCTTGAAGGTACCGTTCCCGGGAGGGTCGTGCTCACGGGCGAGCCTTATTCGGGGCCGTTGCGCCCCGATTCAGGCGCAAACTGCCCCAGACTTGAGATGATAAAAGGGATGAAGATATCCGAATACCACGCAGTTCCCCTTCAGACGCGCGGCAAGACCCTGGGAGTGCTGGAGGTCTTCAGTGTTGATGAAAGGGAGCGTGACAGCGAATGGCATGACTTTCTGATCACACTCGCCGGGCAGGGGTCACTGGCAATAGATGTGGCTATCATGATAGAGAGCCTTAAAGCGAGCAACAAGATGATCAAGCACGCTTACGATCAAACGCTAGAAGGCCTCGCGATGGCCCTCGAGTTGAGAGATATAGAGATGGAGGGGCATTCGCGCAGAGTGACGGAACTGTCCATGGCCCTCGCCAGAGAGATGGGGCTGAGCGATGGAGAGCTCGAGAGCTTTTACAGGGGCGCGCTTCTGCACGATATCGGAAAGATTTCCGTGCCGGACGAGATACTGTTCAAAAAAGGTCCGCTGGATGAAAGCGAGTGGGAGATAATGAAAGCGCACACAGTCTATGCCCGTAAGCTCCTTTCTCAGATCGACTACCTGGTGCCGTCGCTGGATATACCCTACTGCCATCACGAACGCTGGGACGGTTCTGGTTATCCCCGCGGACTGAAAGGTGAAGAGATTCCGCTTTCGGCAAGGATTTTCACAGTCGCGGATGTTTACGACGCGCTGACTTCTGAGAGGCGATACAAGCATGCATGGCCCGAAAAAGAGGCGTTGAAGTATTTGCGAGAGAATTCAGGGAAATTATTCGATGAAAGGATCGTTGATCGCTTTCTGAAAATAGTCAAAAATTGAAGAATTATAAAAAACGGAGGTTGTGCTTGTGCAGTACGATTTCGACAGGAAAATAGAAAGAAGGGGTACTAACTGCCTTAAATGGGACCACGCGGACTGGTTTTTCGGCACAAATGATCTTTTGCCTATGTGGGTGGCAGACATGGATTTCGAAGTGGCCGGACCAATACTGGAGGCAATCAAAAAGAGGGCCGATCATGGAGTCTTTGGATACACAGTTAAACCGGAAAGTTACCACGAGGCCCTTGTCGAGTGGATGAAAAAAAGGCATGGGTGGAAGATAAAGAAGGAATGGCTGGCGTACGCTCCCGGAGTGGTTCCCGCCGTTCATCTGAGCATAATGGCCTTTTCCCATCCAGGCGATAGCGTTCTGGTCAACAGCCCGGTTTACTATCCCTTTTACAGTGCCATAAAGAACACTGGCCGACAGCTTCTTGTGAGTCCTCTTAAAAGCGATGAAGGCCGTTACGAAATGGATTTCGATGATATTGAGAGAAGAATAGACTCCAGGACAAGGCTCTTCATACTCAGCAACCCCCACAATCCGGTGGGCAGGGTCTGGAAAATAAAAGAACTGGAAAGACTGGGAGAGATCTGCCTTAAGCACGATATAAAGATAGTTTCCGACGAAATACACTCAGATCTTGTCTTCGAGGGATACAAGCATATTCCCCTGGCCTCTATCTCGAAAGAGTTTTCGATGCAGACGATTACCTGCGTCGCTCCGAGCAAAACTTTCAACCTTGCAGGACTGGCTACAGCCTCCGTAATTGCCGAAAACAAAAGGATGCTCGACGAATATAACAACGCACTCTCTTCGGTGGGGATAGGGCTGGCCAACGCCTTCGGAATTGTTGCATTCGAAGCGGCTTACAGGTACGGTGAAGAGTGGCTGGAACAACTGCTGCCGTATCTGAGGGGGAATTTCGATTATATGAGGGAATTCATCGGCAAGAATCTGCCAGCGGTGAAGGTGACGGAACTCGAAGGCACTTACCTGGCCTGGCTGGATTTCAGGGGACTGGGGATGACCGTGGAAGAACTAAAAGATTTTCTGTACAAAAAAGCCCGGGTGGGTTTCGAAGACGGTTCGGTCTTCGGAGAGGAAGGTGCCGGTTTCATGAGGGTCAACCTCGCCTGTCCCAGAAGCACCGTCGAGGAGGCCTTGAACGGACTTCTGGAAAGCTACGGAGAAATATCCGGCCCTCGAGGGAGAGCATAGGGTCTAGATCCAGAAAGGACTGTCATCCCGTGGAGCCTGCCCTGAAATGGTCTCATTCAGGGTTCTTATACGGGATCTCGCTCTTCTCGTCTGTCTCTAAACAGAGGTAAGAGGGGGAGAGGCGTTCCCCAAGGACGGGTCCATGCTCCGGGACGACTGACGCCGGACGACTCTTCCGCTCTTATAGCTCATTCTAGCGTAAAGATTCCCAGTTTCTTCAACCTGGTTCTCTCGTCGATCACTTCGTTGTTTTCATCGACCGCGAAGGTAGCCCCATCTATGGTAGCGGTCGTTGTTTTCCCCTTCGCCACCGACATTTTTCTCAATCCCGGGGCGTCTAGAATCCCCGCGTTTATGGCTGCGTAAATGGTCTCGGGCGAGGTCAGACTGGAGATCTTGATACTCTCCATGGCCTCGAGTATAGTGGCAGATTCGTTTTTCAGGAACTCTTTGTGTCGTTCTATCTTATCGTCCTTCGAGAAATCGGGCAGTCCTTTTGCGGCCTCGCTCATGGCGTGTTTCACCATCTTCACGCTCTCGATTATCTCCACGGGCGTGGCCCTTTTCGTCGCTTCGCAGTAGGCCACCACGTGGACTATCTGCGGTTGCAGATAAGAGGCAGTGAAGAGAGAGGATACCAGCTGGCCCATCGACATGTGGGGATCGGCCGGGAAGGACATGAGTCCGGGACGTACCATCGTTACAGGAATGAAACTCTCGCTCTTCAACGATTCGATCAGTTCCTTTTTCGCGAGAGACTTGGCGATATCCATAGAAGGCGAGATCCCCGGGGGCGTATTCATCATGTACTGGGCCACGTACACCTTCACTCCCAGTCTTCTGGCGGCCATGGCGGCCAGATACGCCATCGTAACCTCGATGGCGTCGTGGCAGTATCTGAGAGCCCACTGGTGGGCCTCGTTTATCTCGACGG
>NZ_DAOSEH010000074.1:0-10754 GCF_035363035.1 Mesotoga sp.
GGCTCCGTTTCGTGCCGCTGGTAGAGTACCATGAAAAGTTCTCGAAGATAGAGCCGATAGTTTCGCCGGTCAGGCCTGAAAGGACACTGGGCGAAGTTCTCAGCGGTGAGGGTAAGAAGCAGCTCGCCGTGACGGAGTCTGAAAAGGAGTCTCACGTTACCTTCTTCTTTAACGGCCGGCACAGTCGTCTCTACCCCGGTCAGGTGGCCGAAATCATACCGAGCTGGAAGGACTTCAAGAATCACCCGGAGATGAAGAGTGCCGAGATTGGCAAGGCAGTGGTGAAGGCGATGGACAGGTACGATTTCATCATAATCAACTTCCCGGCCGGCGACGTGATAGGCCATCTCCAGGAAATGGAATTGAAGGTGAAGGCCGCAGAAGAGATCGATAAAGCGCTGGGCGCGATCTACAGTCAGGCTACATCTCTCGGACGCACACTGATAGTCACAGCCGATCACGGTCTAATGGAAAGAGGTTTTACCGATGAAGGCACACCTTCTGTCTCCCACACGACGGCGCCGGTCCCCTTCGTAGTGGTCAATCCCATGCTCGGAAAAGATGACATAATCAACGGTGGATCTCTGGTCGATGTGGCGCCGACGATACTCTCGCTTATGAACATCCGCAAGCCCGAGGAGATGACAGGCCGCTCTCTTCTCAAGAGAATTCCCGTATCAAGCGGCGTGGTTCTGGTCATACTGGACGGCTGGGGAGAGGGCAGCGACGATCCCTCTATCAATCCTCTCAAGGCCGCCTCCACTCCGAACCTCGATTTCCTGAAGAGGAAGTTCCCATTCACAAGGCTTATGGCCAGCGAGGAATACGTTGGACTTCCCCACGGAAGGAGCGGCAACTCCGAGACAGGCCATCTTACCATCGGGGCAGGAAGGTTGATCGAACAGGACGAACTCAGGTTGATGAGAGTCATAGAACGCCGCTTCGAAGACAATCCGGTTCTCGAAAGGGTGTTGAACGATATAAAAGACGGAGCCTCCCTTCATCTGATAGGTATGCTTTCGGAGGCCAGCTCTCACGGGAATATAAACGAGATTCTGTCGATCTCGAAGGTGGCAAAATCAAGGAATGTAGAGAGAATCTTTTCACACCTGATACTCGACGGCCGCAGCGCGCCGCCGAGAAGCGCCGTCGCTTTACTCGAGAAATACCGCGAAGAACTCGGAAAGACCGAAGTAGTAACAGCCGTTGGAAGGGGTTACGCACTGGACAGAAGCAAAGATTACACAGGGAAAACAAAGCCGGTGTATGATGCACTCGTGGAAGGTAAAGGCGAATGCTATTACGGGCTATAAACGGGAGGAAGGGCTCTTGGAAAGAGACATGACTATTCTCGATAGGGTAAGGGAGGTCTATCCAACCCTCACTAAGTCCCAAAAGCTCATCGCCGACAGTATCCTCGAAAACTGGGAAAACATCGCCTTCGTCTCTCCCAAAGAGCTGGGGGCGAGGCTGGGAGTCAGTGAAACGACTGTAATAAGGTTCGCCAGATCGATCGGATACGAAAGCTTCACAGATCTCAGACAGCACAGCCAGGATCTGATAAAGGAGAGGTTGACTCCGGCCGAGAAGATGTCGGCGACGGTGAGAAAGATAAAGTCCGGCGAAACTTCTCTGGAGCGACTGTTGACGGCCGAGGTCGAGAACCTTAAGGAGGGCATTTCCAGGGTTTCGTCGGATGAATTTTATCGTGCTGTCGATCTGATCGAAGGCGCAAACAGGGTCTTCGTGACCGGTCAGGGCGTATCGGAATCGCTGTGCAAGTTCCTCGAATTCAGGTTAAGACGGATGCAAATCGATACCCGGGTCGTCACCGGCGGCGGAAAGGGTTTCTACGAGACGCTTCTTCTCATGAACGACAGGGACGTGCTTTTCGGTATAGGCTTCTTTCGCTGCTCACAGGACATACTCAGGGCCTTCGATTACGCAAGGGCCAGGGCAATCCCGACTATCGCACTCACTCACAGCACCGTTTCGGAACTGGCTTTGAGATCGGATGTAACACTGGTCGCCAACAGAGGGCCGGTTTCCTTATTGAACTCGCTCGTCGTTCCGATGGCCATACTCAACGCCCTGGTCCTCTATCTCGCCGAGAGGGACGAAGAGAAACTTAAAGCGCTTAAAAAACTGGACGAGATCCCAAATATCTTCGGGCTTAACGGGAAGGAATAGTTTCCCGGGCCGGTGCAGGAGGTTGTCTAATGAGAAAGTACGCAATTGTAATTCTGCTACTGATCTGTAGCGCGGTGCTTTTTGGAACCGAGAAGATAATGCTTTACACCTCGGTTCCAACGGAAATTATGACGGCTATCGCCGATGCTTTCATGGCTGCAAACCCCGGTATCGAGCTGGAAGTTTTCAGGTCCGGTACCGGAACCATCCAGACCAAGCTCGCCGCCGAAGTGCAGTCCGGCAATATACAGGCCGACGTTCTCTGGGTCGCAGAGTTCTCTTACTATGAAACTCTGAAGAAACAGGGTCTTCTGGCGCAGATATACCCCGAGGAGGCCTCGGCACTGCCGGAGAACTTCAAGGATCCGGAAGGCTATTACTACGCTGGAAGGCTTATCAACATGGTTATAGCCTACAATACCAAGGCGCTCACACCGGAAACGGCTCCCAAATCCTGGAAGGAACTGACGGATGAAAAGTGGTACGACAACTACGTAGTGCCAAACCCCGAGTACTCGGGCGCTGCCGTCGCCGCGGTCGGCGCGCTGGCCAAGAAATATGGCTGGAAATACTTCGAAGATCTAAGAAAGAATGAGGCAGTAGTTGTCAGAGGGAACAGCGATGTCGCGCAGAAGGTAGCGGCCGGAGAGTTCCCGATAGGCATGACTCTCGACTACATTGCGCGCGACCTCAATGTCAAAGGTAGCCCGATCGACATCATCTACCCCACCGACGGCACGATAGCCATCCCGAGCCCCATTGCGATTTTGAAGTCATCGCAGAAGATGGAGGCCGCTATGAAGTTCGTCAACTACATCCTCTCGATCGACGGCCAGAAGGCACAGGTCGAGCTTGGTTCACTGGTTCCGGTCCGGAGCGACGTTAATCCCCCGGCCAATACGCCGCCCGCCGGCGAGATACTGGGACAGGCGATGGAAATTGACTGGAAATATATCGAAGAAGGGCTCGCCGAGATCAATGCGAACTTCTCCGATATCATGCTGTTCTGACGGTTTTCGGCCCGGCCTCTCATGGCCGGGCCTTACTTTCATCCTGAGGAGTGGTACTCTTGTTGCAGAGAAAGATCAAGGCCGATCCCTTCATTCTGGGCGGGACTTTCGTGGTGATAGCCATTCTCGTGGTTTTTCCCCTGACGCTGCTGTTTTTGAACAGCTTCAAATTCGACGGGGCCTACACGCTTCAAAACTACGCTACGGTCTTTCAGGCGAAGAGAAATTATACGGCTCTCTTCAACAGTCTAAAGCTAGGTCTCTTCACATCGCTTTTTTCGGTTCTGCTTGGAGCGCCTCTGGCCTGGCTGGTGACTAGAACCAACCTCCCTTTCGCGAAGCTCTTCAGAACACTGTTCATATTACCCTATATGATTCCGCCTTTCATAGGAGCGATCGCCTGGTCTCAGCTGCTCAACAGGCGCAACGGTTATATAAACAGACTTATCCAGTCGATCTTCGGCATAGAAGGGTACGTCTTCAACGTCAACACCATGCCGGGCCTCATATGGGTGATGACGCTATACCTTTATCCCTTCGTGTTCATAACCGTGGCCGGGGCTCTCGAGAGGATGGACCCCACTCTTGAGGAGGCTGCAAGAACGTGCGGATCGAAGACGATGAAGATAATGCGCGATATCACGCTTCCACTGGTAGCTCCAAGCATAGCGGGCGGAGCGCTCCTTGTCTTCGCCTCGAGTATAGCCAACTTCGGCATTCCGGCGCTTGTGGGAATGCAGGGGAGGGTCTTCGTTCTTACGACGATGATCTATTCGTACATGCACAGCGGTGGTTTCAACGGAATAGCCACAGCTTCGGCCCTGTCGATAATGTTGATGGTGATCTCGGTCGGAGCCTTGCTCATAAACAATTTCTACCTCAAGAAGAAACAGTACACCCTCATATCCGGAAAGAGCATGAGACCGAAGACTCTCGATCTGGGTGCCTGGAAGATACCCTGCCTTATCGTCGCCTTAGTGGTAGTCTTTATAACCGTCATCATGCCCTTCTTTTCAATAGGTCTCACATCGCTGCTGGATGCCTGGGGTGCCGATATAACTTGGGAGAACCTCACCTTCAGGAATTACAGGTACATTCTCTTCGAGTACAGGCTGACCAAAGACGCCCTGAAGAACAGCTTCCTGCTGGCCATCTCGGCCGCGACGATCTGTATGGTCCTGGGTTCCTTGATCGCTTATATAAGCGTTAAAACGAAAATAAGAGGCCGCAAGGCCCTTGAAACTATTGCGCAGATACCTTACACGATACCGGGCACGGTCGTGGCGATAGCTATGATACTGGCCTGGTCTGGCAATTACGGGGTGAATCTTTACAACACCTTCTGGATACTCCTCTTCGCCTACGTTGCCCACTACGTGGCCTTCGCCGTTAGAACGACGTCGGCCTCTCTGGAGCAGATACACACCTCCCTTGAAGAGGCGGCCAGGATCTCGGGCGGCAGCTGGTTCACTTCGCTGAAAGATATAGTCGTGCCTCTGATAAGACCTGGCCTGGTGGCCGGCTGGTTTTTGATTTTCATGCCGACCCTGAGGGAACTTACGATGTCTATACTCCTCTGGGGACCCAGGACGGTAACTATTGGAGTCGCCGTGTTCGAAATGCAGGAGGCCGGATATGTGCAGATATCGGCCGCCTTTGCCACACTTCTTTTGTTGATCGTTATAGCAGGAAACCTTCTGGTGAAGTGGCTAACCAGAGGAAAAGTCGGAATATGAGGGGAGCGAGTTGAATGTCAAAAGTTGTTCTCAAGGGACTTTCGAAATCATTCGGTGATGTGAATGTCGTCAATAATATAGACCTGGAAATCAAAGACCACGAGTTTCTCTCCTTTCTTGGTCCTTCGGGCTGTGGAAAGACAACCACACTGAGAATGATCGCCGGTTTCGATATGCCCACAACCGGGGAGATCTTCATCGGCGAGAGACTCGTGTCGTCGGTGGAGAAAAAGATCTTCGTTCCGCCGGAAGAGAGGAACGTCGGCATGGTCTTCCAGAACTACGCCGTGTGGCCGCACATGGATGTTTTCAAGAACGTCGCTTATCCGTTGAAGATAAAGAAGATCGGCGCCGAAGAAATGAAAGAGCGAGTGATGAAGGTTCTCTCCATGGTTAAGCTGACAGGGATGGAGAAACGCTATCCTCACCAGCTTTCGGGGGGGCAACAGCAGCGCGTGGCTCTGGCCAGGGCGCTGGTCATGGAACCTGACGTTATGTTACTCGACGAACCTCTCAGCAACCTCGACGCGAAACTGCGCGAGGAGATGCGCTTCGAAATAAAGGACATTCAGCGACGCATAGGCGTCACGATAATCTACGTCACACACGACCAGGCAGAAGCCATGGCCATGTCAGATCGGATACTCCTGCTCCACAACGCCAGAGTGCAGCAACTCGGAACCCCTAAGGACCTTTACGAGAGGCCCGAAAACCAATTCGTCGCCGACTTCATCGGCCTTATAAACTTCTTGAAGATAGATGTTACAGAACGAGAAGGTCGAATGATGGCCTCTTTCCCATCCTCACCCGAGACGCCGCCTTTCGAAGTGAATCCCGAAAACACCGGAAAGAGCAGCGAAGGGGGGTTCGTCTTTGCCATAAGGCCCGAGAACGTTAAGCTGGTCTCCCCCGATAGCAGCTCAATAAGAGGAAAAGTGACCAAGAGAGTCTATCTTGGCAATATACTAGATTACCGCGTGGCACTGGGAAAAGAAGAGATCCGTGTGGAAGCCTCCTCCGGCGAGGAGTTCGAGCTTGGGCAGACCGTGGGGCTTCGGTTTGAAAGTTATGTGCTCTTCAAGTAAGATCGTAGTCGTGAAAGTTTTGAGGATTGTAGCCGGAAGTAGTTCGATCTCCGCATCTCAAAATTCGGACGCGAAAGAATTCACAAGTATGATAAAGTAAAAGGGTAGCTGATTTTCCAGACCGCGGGGCATCGAATGGGAGAAAAAAAGAAGTACTACATTATCAGCGATCTACATATTGGCGGAGACGGTGAACTCGAGGATGTAACCTTCAAATCCGAGCTGATAGGTTTTTTGAACTCGCTGAGCGAGACCGGGGACTCCGGTGAGGATGTCGAACTGATCATCGCCGGCGATTTTTTCGGTTTCTGGGAACTATCCACCGTTGAAGGACCCGTTCAACTTGACTTCGTTCTAGACAAGTACGCCGATGTCTTCCATGCCTTCAGGAAGGCCGGTGAATCCGTAAGGATAACCTACATAGTGGGAAACCACGATCACACTGTGCTCGGCTATCCCGGCTCGAAAGAAAAACTCGGCGAATATAACATCTTTCTGGATGAAAACCAACACCTGATAAGGGAGATCGCCGACGAGAAGATCTGGATAGAGCACGGCCACCAACACGACAAGTTCAACGAAATCGAAGTGCCCGGATCTGAACTATGCAGACCGGCCGGTTTTTACATAACGAGATACCTTCTGTCGCTCGCCGGCCTTATATCCAGAATGGGCAGAAAGAACTGGCTGGTTAACGTTCGATGTGTGCAGCCTTTGAACGCGTTGCCAAGATGGATGTTTTCGAGTTACTTCTATCTGGAGATGCATCCCTTATTGAGGCTGGCCATCGTTCCCTTTCTCTTCTTTTTCGCGGTCAGTATAGTCCTCTTTATGCTCGGAATCCTCGATATCTTTGGACTCAACAGCGTACAGTATCTCTACGAAGATTTTCTCAAACCCTTTGGCGTGGTGGGCAGTGTTGTGGATACAATCATCGGAATAGACGTTTTGATTCTGATCATTTTCGTGGTGGTCTCGATCCCGCTGTTCATAGTTTTCAGGGACATAAAGTCGGCGCTCAAGCGGTACGGTCTCGTTTACGAGAAAAAGGAGAAGGCCGAAAAAGAGCGGGCCTATTTGGAAGGCGCGAGAAAGGTCTTCGAGAGCGATAGGTCGGTAAAATTCTTTATCTTCGGCCACACACACAATCCCTTTCTCCTGAAAGATGGCGATCGTTACGTTATCAACACGGGCACCTGGCTCGAAAGGCTGGAAAGGGTGAAATCTTTTATTTGGCCTTTCCCGGCAATCTTCTACCCCCGGTACGACCTGAATTACTTCGTCATATCATACGACGGTAAAGACACGGTGATCGAATACCACAGGATCGATAAAATACCTTCCACCAAACTCACGCTCCTGCAGAGGTTTCTGATATCGTTGCGAAAAAAGCCTCCCGCCGTCGAAATCCCTTCAATAACCCGGACGTCCGGATTTGACGGGTGAGATGGTAGTTTCTGGAAAAGCGCGACACATATTACATACCGACCGATACCTTCAATGTAGAGGGTATTTGAACGGGACTCTTTCGATGATTTGACAATCCCAATTACCGCTTGAAAATACGTTAGCGGCGTGTCCGGCTGAATAATTGTCTGTAACTCGGTTGCAAGTCTTATAACATATACGATTAATCGGAGAAAAATGGTACGATTGCCATATAGATTGTTTTTGAGGAGAGTTCATTTTGGATCGTGGATTTTATAACCATTCAATGAACGCCTTGCAGGCTCTCGAAGAAAGAATAAAGGAGCTGAACTGTCTTTATACTCTCTCCCGGCTTCTGGCCGATTCCAGAACGGTCGAAGAGGCAGTCGGGGCGGTTCTAAAGACTCTTCCCCCGGCTTTCCAGTTTCCCGACAGTGCGATTTCACGGGTACTAATAGACGGTCGGGTTTATTCTTCAAGAGAGGAATGGTTCCCCGATAGATCTATCCGGTGCAAACTGCTGATCGGAGGTCGTGAGGCAGGTTGCGTAGAGGTTTCTTATTCCCCAGCCGAAAGCGGCGAGCACCCGGAGTTTCTACCAGAGGAGGAAAAGCTTCTCGCAACGGTTGCGCGCAATCTTGCAAGCACTATAGAACGTGTGAATTTTTTCAACGAACTCACAGAGAGCAAAGAAAGGCTGAGTTTCGCGATCGAGGCTAGCAGGGAAGGAGTCTGGGATTGGAATATCGAGACGGGAGAGGTTTACTTCTCGCAAAGATGGAAAGAGATGCTGGGCTACTTTGACCATGAAATAGAGAACAGGTTAGAGGAGTGGGAATCGAGAGTCTTTCCGGGCGACCTTGAAAAAGTCGAAAGAGAACTGCGGAGGTGTCTGAACGGCGAGATACCCTATTACGAGGTCGAACACAGAGTTATGACCAAGAACGGCTCGTACAAATGGATTCTCGACCGCGGAAAGGTGGTTCTTCGGGATGCTCGGGGCAGAGCCTTGAGGATGGTGGGCACTCACACCGACCTCACCGAACACCACAGGATCGAGGACCAGCTGAGGCGGTACAATAGGGCGCTTTCCTTCCTGAGCGAAGTCAACCAGTTCCTGGTACGCGTGACCGACGAGGAGGAGCTTCTCAAAGGAACGTGCTCCATCGCCACGGAGTTAGGCGGTTATGCACTCGCCTGGATAGCCTACAAAGTTCCCTCCAGCAGCGACTTGAAGCCTGTTGTTTCGAGTGGCCTGGCAAAAACTTATCCAGAGAAGATCAGCGTCACTTTCGACGAGAGCGAGCTGGGGAGGAGCGCTGTCGGCACGGCGGTGAGGACCGGCAGGACCGTTATAAAGAGCTCGATCGATAAAAACCCCGAGTACTCTCCCTGGAAGGTTGTGGTCGACAGTTACGGGCTCAAGTCTGCGATATCGCTTCCTTTGAAGATAGAAGAGGAGACCATCGGCGCCCTCAACATATACTCCACTGATGAAAACGCCTTCGATCAAGAGGAAGTTCATCTTCTGGAGGAGCTTTCCGGAGATCTCTCTTACGGAATCCTCTCGCTGCGTAACAGGAGGAAGCTAGAGCATCTTAATAGAGTTCTTCTATCTATAAGGAGCATAAACCAGCTTATAGTGAGAGAAGAGGACAGGGGCACGCTCATCAGGAAGATAACCGACCTCCTCACCCGACTCAGGAGCTACGATAATTCTCTCCTCGTCATTATGGATAAGAACATGAAAGTTGTTGACTGGTCAAGTTCGGGATTCGAAGGAGAGAGGCTCGAGAAAATGAATATGGCCTTCAAAGAGAGTATTCTCCCTTCGTTCATAACCCGGGTTTTTACCAGCGATGAAGTTTTGATGATCTCGAACGAGGAGTATCGCAGGTCCAGTCTCTACGATGACGACCAGACAGAGCATGTGGTTCTGTTGAAGAGTTTGAAGAGTGCCGATAGAATTTTCGGCTTCATCGCCGCCATAATGCCGGAGAACTTTGCACAGGACCTCGAAGAGAGGTCGCTCTTTGGAGAGATAGCCAACGACATAGCCCTGGCCATAAGTAAGATCGAATTGAAAAACGAGAGAGAGAGTCTTCAAAAGAGATTCGCACTCTTCATGGACAAATTTCCCGGAGCCGTTTTCATGCAGGACAGAGATCTCAGGCTCAGCTATTTCAACAAGTACATGGAGAAGTATTTCGGGATCGACAGGAACTTTCTTGGAAAGAGCGCAGATCAGTTACTAACCGGTGAATGGGGTAGATCTATGCTGGAGCATGACAGGAACGTCTGGCTCGGAAAGAGCATTTCTGAAGAATTAGTGGCCCGATGCGCCGACGGCAGGGACAGGATTTTCTTCATGCAGAAGTTCCCGATCTCTTCCGGGAGCGATACTCCCATGATCGGTGGTATCGCTCTGGACATAACAGATAGAAAGCTCTCCGAGATCATGGCGACCCGACTTGGCAGAGTGCTGGACTGGTCGGTGAACGAGATATACGTTTTCGACCACGAAACGCTCCGTTTTCTGCTGGCAAATCGTGGAGCGATAGAGAACACGGGTTACTCGATGGATGAATTGAAGGAGATGACACCACTCGATCTCAAAAAAGAGACCTCACCCGACGAATTCAAAAAGATCACCGAATACTTGAAAAACGGTAAGAACCGCTCGGTGGTCTTCGAAACCGTTCACACGAGAAAGGACGGCACGAAGTATCCCGTCGAGGTGCGTTTGCAACTCCACGACGACAATATGGGAAAAGTCTTTGTGGCCGTGATAGTCGATATAACAGAAAGGAAAAAAGCTGAAGATTCTGTCAGAAAAAGTCTGGAGTCTCTCATAAGAACTCTCTCGGCCCTTGTCGAATCGAGGGATCCCTACACCTATGGTCATCAGAAGCGAGTTAGCGAACTTGCCACGGCGATCGCTGCAAGAGTGTTCGCCGATGATATCCGGGGAAAGGACAGAACGGAGTCGGTGAGGGTGGCGGCGCTGCTACACGATATAGGGAAGAACGCCGTGCCGGCCGAGATACTCACCAAGCCGGTTCAGCTGAACAAGATCGAATTCGAGCTGGTGAGGGAGCACGCCAGACAGGGTTACGAGATTTTGAAGGAAGTGTATTTTCCTTGGCCGATCGCCGAAATAGTCAGGCAACACCACGAGAGACTGGACGGCTCGGGTTATCCCGATAAGCTCACCGGCGACTCGATATGCCTGGAGGCCAGGATAATCGCCGTGGCCGATGTTGTGGAAGCGATGTCCTCACATAGGCCGTACAGGGCCGCGTTAG
>NZ_DAOSEH010000075.1:0-10638 GCF_035363035.1 Mesotoga sp.
CAGTACCGTGAACGTTGAGACCAGCAGCAAAACAAGGATAAAACTTCTCTTCATGTAGTCACCTCCCTGAATCGAAAACGACTTCCCAATATCCCTATATTCGATAAAATCGATCGAAAAACCATCATACCACATCCCGAGTTCCCGTAGATCTTTCGATCGTATTAATGCTCTGGATTCTCTTAATTCACTACATGAAATTCCGTGCCAGAAAGCACAGATCTCGATTCGTCATTCGACCGGATTATTCCGGCTGCGTATATTCAGATTCAAAAGCGGCTATATTCGGGAAGGGTTCACTCCTTTTCCAGCGGAATGTTCACCTCCGAATCGCTCACGAGGGTTTTCAAGTATTCCCTGTTACTCTTGAAAAAGCTCTCCTCCCTCTCCAATCTTACCCCCATCGGACCGCGAGTTCTTATCTTGATTTGCTTGTGCCTGCTTTTCTGTCTGCTCACGAGTTTGTAAGTTATTCCATCGACGTCGATATAGCCGTTACTCTCCAAACTATCACCTCCTCGAATAATTTACCATTTTTGGGAAAAAACATTGTCATGTCTCATTGTGTTGCATTGTAAAGTGGGTTTGAAGTAGAATTGATTAATTAGCCCAGACGAAAGGAGATTGCAGATGTTAGTCGAACTCCGTTCCGAGGACTTCTCCCGTGTCAGACCTTTGCTGGGTGAGATTTCTTATAATCTAGCCGTGCCATCGATTTTAGAAGGAAACACATTGGGGAAGTTGTTCGTTTGCAACGAAGAGAAACCCGATTCGGTTATTGTCTGGAATTGCCACGACACGGTATTGATAGGCGGAGATCCCGGAGAGGAATCTAAGGGAGAGTATGGCGAGTTTCTGGAAAAGTACCTGATTCCGGCCGCCGGAGAAAAGGGTGTTCCTTCGCTCAACTTCTACTCGACCGGTAAGGCAAAGAGATGCTTGAGGGATCTTCTAGGCGATCTGGAACCGAAACCCATACTCAGGTACCTGTTCAGACTCAACCCGTCTGGCTTCGGCCCAAGCACCCTTGAAAGCGATTCGGCCGTTAGAATCACCGCGGAGTTGCTGGAGAGCAGTCTGGAAAATATCGATCACCTTACAGGATGGATCCTATCTTTCTGGCCAAACCTCGATAGTTTCCTTGAGAACAGTCTCGGCTTTTGTGCCGTGGAGGACAGCAAGATCGTGAGCCTGTGTATAGGGGTTTACAGGTCAAAGAACCATATAGAACTTGGGGCCGAAACGCTGAAAGGCTTCAAACGACTGGGCTTTGGTAGAAAGGTTGCTTTGGCCTGCGTGAAAGAGAGTTGTTCGAAGGGTTTGATAGTTGACTGGCAGTGTGAAGCCTCCAACAATCCATCTGTCCTTATAGCCAAGAGGCTGGGCTTTCAAGAGGTTCTCCAGTATACTATCAGCCAGATAAGCATCTGAACCTCCGGAGGAAGAAATTGTATCGGTTGATATGCACGGGCTGTGGAAAAGAATATCCGGGCGACTCTCTCGCTTTCAGGTGCGGCTGCGGAGAGCCCCTGGAAGTTTTGTTTGCTCCGGAATCAAAAAGCTTCTCCTCCGAAGGACAGAGTATCCTGAACCGCTTTTCGTCGTTTCTTCCCCCGTTGAAAGATGAGGCGTTCCTTTCAATGGGGGAGGGATGGACGCCCATGTCCCGGTCATTTGCGTTCGCTTCCGAGTGCGACTTCGAGTTCTATCTCAAAAACGAATCCATCAATCCCACCTGGTCTTTCAAAGACAGGGGAACTTATCTCACTCTGCTGGACGCCGTTGAAAAGGGATACAAAGGCTTCGGGACAGTATCTACCGGCAACATGGCGGCTTCGGTGGCCGCCTACGGCGCGCGGATGGGAATGAATACGACGATCCTGGTGTCGAAAAACATACCCGCGGAGAAGATCCGGCCCATCGCCATATACGGACCGAGGGTGATCAAAGTCGATGGAGATTACGGCGAACTCTACCTCAAATCACTCGAAACGGGGCCTTCGAAGGGTATATACTTCTCCAATTCGGACGTTCCGATGCGAGTGGAGGGCTCGAAGACCATCGCCTTCGAGATTTATCTGCAGCTCGGTGAAAAAGTGCCGGATTTCGTCATCGTTCCGACCAGTTCGGGCGGCAACATACGGGGTATCGAAAAGGGCTTCAGAGAGATCGCAGAGGCCGGCCTTTCGGAAAGGACGCCGGTCATGGTGGCCGTTCAGGCCTGCGGCTGCGCACCGATACACAACGCCTTCGATTCTGGCCGGGAGAAAATAGAGAGGGTTCCAAATCCCTCCACAATAGCGCACGCCATAGAGAACCCCTTCCCGCCGAGCGGGAATGCCGTTCTTCAAATGCTCAAGAAAAACGGCGGCCTGACCCTTTGCCTGAAAGAAGAAGAAATACTGGAGGCACAGACGAGACTTGCCGGAGAGGGACTGTTCGCTCAACCGGCCGGCGTGACGTCGGTCGCGGCGATAAAGAAGTTGAAAGAACTGATTCCTCTGAAAAAGGCCCGGATCGTCTCGATAATCACCGGATCTGGGCTGAAGTACCCCTCGATACTTGAAAGACATTGTTTATCGGCCGAAAGCATATCCATCGGAGATCTCGAAGCCGCGCTATGATTGGATAAACTTCTCCGGTCCTCTTCCAAGGACGTCTTAATATTCTTGCCAGACTCTACATCCAGTGTCCCAGACTCGGCCCTTCCCAACGCGGGCAGGGAGGAATCCATGCTTCGAATTGGAAATACTCTCAACGGACATCTTCTTGTTGTGAGCGCTCACAATAACGTGATATTGGCGAGACTGCTGGCAATGCCAATTTGTAGTCTTAGGAAATGTATATCGCTATAATTGTTTTTAATGGCCATTAACGCAAGATATTTCCACTCAAATGTGAGAATTGACTTTTGTTGCTCGATTATGATATATTATTGTGAGCCCTCACAATATTCAATTCATATCTTTCGACAGGGGAGTGAGATTATGAAACCGATAACGATAGAAGATGTCGCCAGACTCAGCGGAGTATCGCGAGGAACGGTGTCGAGGGTAATCAACGGAAGTCAGAATGTTAACAGCGAAACTAGAAAGAGAGTGCTCGAAGTAATAGAAAAACTCGGTTACCGCCCAAACCAGAACGCCCGGAGAACGGCCGGTGGAAGATCCTCCACAATCGGTATAGTGATTCCCATGATCGGTACGGAGTTCTATGAAAGACTAATAAAAAGCATGGAAGAGAAGCTCAGAGCGCAATGGTACGCCATGATGCTCTTCCCCGTTCTCAAAAGAGACTGGCTCTCGAAAGTCATGATGCACGACATTCCCAATTCAGAGGCGGCTGGAATGTTTCTTTGCTCGTTCGATATCGAGCATCTCTTTTCATCTTTCCGTAAACCCTTCGAAGGTCCAACGGTTCTTGTTGACAGCTATTCGCCCCTGTACGACTCGATCTACATAGACAACGAGCTCGGAGGATACCTTGTGGGAAGGAAGTTCTCGCAGCTAGAAGGAAGCACACACGTCATAATGATGCAGGAATCGATAGATTCGGGCTTCTGGCCCGTCTTCAACTCAAGATTCAAAGGTTTTCAGAAAGCGCTCCTCAAAAGCGGGAAAAGCCTTCCGCAGAGAAACGTTCACTCCTACGATTTCAGCTGGAGCGCCGGAGCTCTCGCGGCCCGCGATATCTTCGACAACGATCGGCCTCCCTTCAACATCTTCGCCATGAGCGATCTTTACGCATTCGGAGTTATGCGGGAGGCCCAGCTCAGAGGCCTTCGCATCGGTCGGGATGTGAAGCTGGTCGGTTACGACGATCAATCGGTCGCCAGAGACTGGGGGATTACCACGGTAAGGCAGCCTATAGAGGAGATGGGAGAGAAAGCCGTAGATTTGATGTTCAAGCGCCTCGAGAGACCGGGAAAGGAAGTCGAAAGTCTGTGTTTGAAACCTGAAATTGTGGAACGTGAATCCGCTTAAGCCTGGAATAATTCCAGGATACAGAAAGGAGGAGAATATGAGAAGAAAGGTTCTGATCGTTCTTGCGGTTTCGATGTTATTTCTGAGTTCGGTGATAACTGCCACGGTCGATGGAAAGCTAATAATCTGGGCAGATGACACGAGAACTCCGATCTTCAAGGAACTGGCCAGAGAGTACACCGAAATGACCGGTATAATCGTGACGGTCTACGAAATGACCATGGATGCGATTGCCGAGCAGGTTGTTACGGCCTCTCCGGCAGGCGAGGGCCCCGATCTAATCGTCGGAGCTCACGATTGGATAGGAAGACTGGTCCGCAACGGTACCATCGCCTCTATCGATCTTCCCGAAGATCTACTCTTGCAGTTCGATCCCGTGACTATTGCTGCCATGTCCTTCGAAGGAAAGCTTTACGGTGTCCCTTACAGCAGGGAGGGAGTCGCACTGCTGTACAACAAAGATCTCGTTCCTGAACCTCCTCAGACCTGGGATGAGTTGATCGATATCACAAGAGAGATTACCAACCCCGCTATCGGACAGTACGGATTCATCGTCGAACTCCCCTTCCCTTACAACAGCTTCCCTGTGCTTTCGGCCCTTGGAGGATATATATTCGGGCAGCGTTCGGACGGAACGCTTTTGATGGACGATATCGGTCTTGACTCCGTCGGCATGATTCTAGGAGCTACTCTTATAGACTGGCTTATCGAGGAAGGTCTCATGCCGGGAGAGATACCCTGGGAAACTATGACGGGACTTCTCTCCGAAGGAAAGGCAGGAATGGTAATTACCGGACCCTGGAGTATCCCCATCGCAGAAAGCGGAGGAGTAAACGTTGGAGTTGCACCCATACCGACAATATGCGGGCAACGGCCACGGCCTTTCGTAGGAGTGTCGGGCATCATGGTCAACGCGTACTCCCCCAACAAAGCAATTATACAGGACTTCATCGAGAACCAATATGCAACCAAAGAGTCGATGTTGAAGATCTTCGAAATGGACCCAAGACCGTCGGCGTTCATACCGGCCTTTGAAGAGACCAGGGACGATCCCGTCATGAATGCCTTCGCAGAATCGATCTCTTTCGGTATGCCACTTCCAAATGTTCCGGAAATGAACACGGTCTGGTCTGTCTGGACGGACGCGATGACTTTGATATGCAACCAGACGCTTTCTCCTCATGAAGCTCTAAGGCAGGCTGCAAAAGTGCTCGAAGATACCTTTTCCAACTGACGAATGCAAGTAGACCTGTATCCCCCGGCACTGGATAGAGAGGGCGTACTCAATAGAAAAGAGATCTGAGATGAGTATTCCGGGGGATACAGTTTATGGAGAAAGTAATGGAGAGGCGTTTACTGGGGTTTCTTCTGAAAATAACCGTAATATCGCTGTTCAATGCGTTCGCCATTTTCGTATGTATACTCTTCGCGATCTCGGGCGAATTGTACCTTTCGACCGCGGGAATCGTGCTGCTGGTGGTAGTAAATTCAGTTGTCTTCAAAAAGAAGAGCTACCCTTTGAGATACCTACTGCCCGGACTCTTTTTCTTGACGGCCATGGTCGTTCTTCCGATCCTTTACAACGTGTATCTCTCCCTCACCAACTACTCTACAGGTCACGTCATAGGGAAAGACGACGCGATAAATCTCTTTCTCAACCGCGAATATCTGCGGCCCGACGCCGAAAAATACAGCTTCAAGGCGTACGGGAACGATTCGGATATAATACTTCTCTTGCTGAAATCCTATGAAGAACTTCTTGTGGATATGAATGGCGAGATTCGCGATCCCGGCGAATTCGAAATCGTTGACAGCGATCTGGACGGAACGCCCGATAAGATCGGTGAATGGAAAGTTATGGAGGCGTCAAAAATCGCCTCAAAGATCTCTCTGCTGCAGAAATTGAGAATACCCTACGGCAACGGCTGGCTGAGGCTAAGTACCCTGCGCGAGTTCAGACAGTACGAACATCAGTACGCTTACGACGAGGCTACCGACACGCTGACCGATCTAAAAACCGGGAAGACTTACAGACCCGAAAAGGCCCGATTCATCTCGAGCGACGGAGAAGCTCTTGATCCAGGCTGGACGGAATATGTCGGTCTTCAAAACTATCTAAGAATAATAAAGACCGAAAAATACAAAAAGCCCTTCTTCGGGGTCTTCGTCTGGACCATCGAATGGTCGCTTTTGACGGTTCTTATCAGCTTCGCCATAGGCCTGTTTCTGGCCATGATGCTTAACGACAGCAAACTCAGATTCAGAAAACTCTACAGATCCCTTCTGATAGTTCCGTACGCGATGCCGTCCTTCATCTCTCTGCTGATCTGGCGGTACGGTTTTTACAGCGGCGAGTTCGGCTTTTTCAACAGGATGCTTAAATATCTTGCCGGTATATCCATACCCTGGCTGGACACGGTCTTCTGGGCGAGGTTCTCGGTGTTGCTCACCAACATCTGGCTCACATTTCCCTACATGATGCTGGTTTCGTTAGGGGCTTTACAGGCGATTCCACCGCATCTTCTTGAAGCGGCGAAGATCGACGGTGCCGGGAGCTGGCAAAAGTTCAGGAAGGTGACCTTTCCGCTGGTGATCGTGACGCTGGCTCCGCTTCTAATAGGTTCATTTGCGACGACTTTCAACAATTTCACCGTGATCTGGTTACTAACCGAGGGCCGTCCGGTTACGGGAATCGGAGATGTAGCCGGCGCAACGGATATCCTTATCTCTTACGCCTATAAACTGGCCTTCTCGGGAAGAGAGGGAAGCGAAATGGCCCTCTCGGCCGCGGTATCTGTGGTGATCTTCGCGATCGTGGTTACTATATCGATTATCAGTTTTAGAAGAACCAGAGTGCTTGAGGATGTTGCCAATGAGATATAAAATGACCGCCAGATATTTTGGTAGGATAATTCGACACGGGGTAATCTGGGTTGCGATCGTGTTTGCAGTCTTTCCGGCGCTTTTCATAATAGGCACCTCTTTCAATCCGGCCAATTCGATCAACTCGACGGGAATATTCCCGGCCAAACCGACGCTCGATAATTACACAAGCCTTCTCTTTGGAGCCAACAGAGTGTTTACGATGTGGATGTGGAACACCCTGAAAATCTGTTTCGTGACCTCGTCTATAAGCGTATTTCTGTGCGCGCTGGGTGCGTACGCCTTTTCCCGGTTCAGCTTTAGTGGAAGGAGAGCGGGATTGTTGATGATTCTCCTGGTTCAAATGTTTCCACAGACACTGGGAATGACCGCGATCTTCCTGATTATGGCGTGGTTCAATAAGAACCTTCCCCTGCTCGGTCTCAACACTCACGCAGGGCTGATCTTCGTCTATCTGGGAGGCGCCATAGGCTTCAACACATGGCTCATGAAAGGATATTTCGACAGTATTCCCCGTTCGCTTGAGGAGGCGGCCTTCGTCGACGGAGCCACCCCCTTCAAAACTTTTTTGAGCATTGTGCTGCCACTGGCCAAACCCATTCTTGTTGTAGTCTTCATCATTCAATTCATCGCCACTTATTCCGAATACATGATCGCGAGCACCCTGCTCAAGGGTGACAATATGTACACACTGGCCGTAGGATTGCGTCTGTTTGTCGGTCAACATTACGACGACAGATGGGGACCCTTCGCCGCGGCCGGTGTCCTTGGTTCTCTGGTTATAGTGGCAATCTTCTATTCGTTGCAGGGTCAAATCGTCTCCGGTTTGACGGGCGGAGCGGTCAAAGAATAAAAAAGGAGGATATGAATGCAGCTCAAACCACCGGAATGGACAAGCGACGCCATCATTTATCAGATATTTCCCGACTCTTTCTTCAACGGTGAAACGTACAACGATCCTCCGGAAACCCTTAACTGGGGGGCCTCGCCCGAGAGAAATCGCTTCTATGGAGGAGACTTGCAAGGAATCATCTATAAGCTTGATTATTTGCGGAAACTTGGAGTCAACTGCATCTACCTGACTCCCATCTTCGATGCGCCTTCGAACCACAAGTACGATACTCGCAATTACTTCAAAGTAGACGACGCTCTGGGCGGGGATGAGGCACTCATGGAACTGGTAGAACAGGTTCATGCGAGAGAGATGAGGATCTTGCTCGATGGTGTTTTCAACCACTGCGGTGTTGAACACCCGTTCTTTATCGATGCAACGAGCAGGGGCAAAGAGTCCCGCTACTGGAACTGGTTTCACATCGATTCTATACCGGTTACCGAAAGCCCCGAACCGAACTATCGTTGTTTTGCCGGCTACGGAAAGATGCCCGAGTTCGATCTTTCCAACCCTCAGGTGAGAGAGTATTTGCTTGGAGTGGTCCGATACTGGTTCGAGAAGGCCGATATCGACGGCTGGCGGCTCGACACTGTGGAATACCTGCATCCCGATTTCGTTCGCGCCGTTCGAGAGACCTCCAAAGAGATGAAGCCGGAGGCTTACGTTCTGGGCGAGCTTCTTCATCTTGGAACTTCCTGGTTCAAGGGAGGTTATCTGGACGGAGCGATGAACTACAGATTGAGAAAGTATCTTCTCTCCTTTTTCGTCTTCAACAACATCGACGCGAAGACCTTTGGAGAAAAGCTCTATGTCTTGCGACGTAGCTATCCCGACTGGGCGAATTATGCGATGTACAACATGATTGACAGCCACGATCGCCCCAGAATCACCACACTCTGCAATGGCAGGAAGGAGATAGTCAGACTCATACTATTGTTCTTATTCGCCTACCCGGGCGTTCCCGCGATCTATTACGGCGACGAGATAGGCATCGAAGGCGGTAATGATCCGGACTGCCGGAGGTCGATGATATGGGACGAGAGACTCTGGGACCGGGAACTTCTTGAGTTCTGCAAGAGGCTCATAGAGCTTCGAAAAACCAGTCCGGCTCTGAGAAAGGGAGCTTTCATACCCGGCGTCGCCGAAAACGGAGTTTTCACGTTCGAGAGAGAGTACGGGAATGAACGGGTTGTAGTTTGCCTGAACAACTCGCCCGTCGCCGGGGAATACGAAATCGGGAGGCCTTACGATGTTCTGCTTTCGGGATCTGCCAGGATCGATTCATTTACTCTGTCTCTAGATCCGTACGGTTTCGCGGTATTGAGAAAGACTAGAGGGTCTGATCGAGATCGTAAAAAAACCGGCAGTCAGAGATGACTGCCGGTTTTAATCGTTGCCGGATTTATTTCAATTCTATTCTGACAGACCCTTTCGTTTCTCCACCTTCCGATACGACGGGAATGTTTCTCGAGGATGAGCTGGCGGTTATTCTGGCCGCTCCGATGAAATCCGCGCTTTCTTCAGTCACTTTCCATATGGATACGGTATCGAAATCCAGAGGCCAATCGACTTCAAGCTCTGCGCGTTGCCCGCTAGAGATTATCTCGTGAGAGCCGGCGACCAGTTTCACTTTATCGATCCCCGAAGAGAACAACGCGTATGTTATGGAAACTACGCGATGACCCGCTTCCACGAAGATCTTTAAAGGAACGGTTAACTCGCTCTTTCCATCGCTAACCTTTATCATAACATCCTTCTGACCGGCCTCTCCTGTGCGAGGCTCGAAAACGTATTTACCGTCCACGATGCTTCCAGGCCCTTCTCGAATCTCAAACAGCAAATCATCGCCGTCGGGATCGCTTATGAAATCCCCGAGTTCGATTTCAACGGTCTTCCCCTCTTCGAGGGTAACTTCGGGAAACGGTTCCTTAATTTCGGGTAACCTGTTAACATCGAGAACCGTTATGATGATGGGCAGTGTCACACCGCCACCCCTGCCATCGCTGGCGGTTACGAGTATGAATTTTTCGCCGGAATCCTCGTAACCGGGGCTGTAGGTGTAGCCGTTCCCTTCAAGTGTTCCCGGACCCTCCAGAGAGAGTGTCAATTCATCGCCGTCGGGGTCGCTGAAGAAGGTGGTCAGGTTCATGCCAAGGGAGAACCCCTCTCTTATGCTGCTCTTGATCTCTTTGATCGTAGTCTCGGGGGTGCGATTCACATCCACCACTTCTACCATGAATTCGCCCGTCACCGACGCTAGACCATCGGATACCTGTATAGTAACAGTGTGGTCTCCGCTCTCATCGAAAGAAGGTTCGAAAGTGTAGATCGCATTTTCGACGCTCCCGGGTCCTTCCATGAGAGTGAAGGTCAGTTCGTCGCCGTCGAGATCTATCGACTGCATCCGGAGATCCACAACGAGGTTAGCCCCCTCGTCTATCATCTTATCGCTGAGAAGTATTCTGGGGGATCTGTTAAGATCCATCACAGAGATAATAATGGGTAGATTTGCGGAGAGACCCGAGGAATCTCTCGCAACTATCGTTACCGTCTTTTCCCCCTGGTCGTTGTACGAAGGCGTGTATTTATAATTACCCCCCTCGATGCTTCCCGGTCCTTCTAAAATGGCGAAGGACAGTTCCTCGCCGTCCGGGTCGGTGAAGAAGCTCTTGAGATCTAGACCCAGCGTGAAGGTCTCCTTTATGCTTGCCGCAATCGAAGGCAGGACAGCCACGGGAGCTCTATTTACATCAACGACATCTATCTCGAAGACGAGTATCTTTTCTTCGCCATTGGAGTCGGAGACCTTTATCTTGACTTCCTTGAGACCGGCCGATTCAAAATCCGGCTCGTAGGTGTAACTATCGCCCTCTACACTTC
>NZ_DAOSEH010000076.1:0-10585 GCF_035363035.1 Mesotoga sp.
GTGATTTTCGGAGGCGCCGGAAGGATAGGAAGCTCGGCCGCCGAAGCCTTCTGGAATGAAGGCGCTTCGCTCGCCCTGATAGACAAAAACGCCGAAAAACTGGCAACTCTAAAACAACGTTTCTTGAAGGGCTCAGGGCAAGAACAGCGCTGCGTCATCATCGAGGATGACATAGAGAACGAATCGGACGCACAGACAGTCTCAAAAAGAGTGAGGGAGATCTTTGGAAGGATAGACATACTCCTCAACTGTCCGGCTTACATATTCCGCGCGCCTTTTCTCGATCATCCATTGGAAGAGCTGGACAGGCAGTGGCATGTGAACGTGAGACTGGTTTTCATCTTTTCTCAGGCGATCGCAAGGGTGATGAAAGACGGAGGCAGAGGGAAGATAATCAATCTGGCCTCGATCGGGGGCCAGTATCCGGAAAAGGAGCACGCCGGTCACTGTGCGGCCAAGGCCGGTATAATAGCGATTTCGAGAGTCATGGCTCTCGAGCTGGCGCAGTTCAACATCCAGGTCAACGTCGTGGCTCCCGGACCTACCGAGACCGTTCCCTTCTCCTCGCCGTTCTATACGCAACACCCGGAAGTCCTCCAGAGGATAGAAGCCAGAACTCCGGCCGGAAGGATCGGCCATCCCGAAGACCACACCGGTCTGCTTGTCTTTCTGGCTTGCGAGGAGTCCGACTGGGTTACCGGTCAGGTGATACTTTCCGATGGAGGATTGGGTCTTGTGTAAATATGTAAATAAGAGTCGATTTCTAAATGCGGCTCTGTGTAGATCGGAGCCAACTGGACAAAAAGACTCCTTTTTAAAACTTCTGTATCAAAATTGGGAAAGTTCGCTATTCGAAGTATTTCTCTGATATAATTTGGAGTATAGTAATCTAAACGATGATCCTGTATTTTTTTCTGTCCGAAATTCACACTGGTCGGTTTTAGCGGAGATGGTCTTTTGAGAATCTGGTTGTCTTTCTTGTTTTTTCTTATAACTGCTGTTTCTTTTGCCTATGTACCGGACGTCCTACCTCCAATGGAAGACCCTATGTTGATGACCGTCTGGGGAGAGAGCCAGGAGCTGAATACGGTGAACTACTTCTGTGGCACTCTTTTCATAGCCCGTGATTACAGTCCCGGAGCGACTCTGGAGCAGATGAAAATGGGCGCGGGCTTGGGCAAGGTGGAAGAAAGCGAAGGCGATATTTTCTACCATTTCTATACGCCCGGCACCCGATACAGAACCCTGATCGTAATCGCCGGAGGCGGATACGGGAAGCATCTGGAGGATATTACCAGAGTCGAAGAAATGGCAGTCGAAATAAAGAAGGAAAACGGACTGGTTATGATCATCGACATAGATGTGGATGATTCCGGTGATGACTCGATCAAAGCGGAGTTCGCCCGCAGATTGATTCCGCTTACAGACGCCGTTGTATTTGCAGGGAGCTCGAGCGAGAACTATGCGTCCCTTTTATACGAAGATTCGCTGATCGTGCTGAAACTTTCGATCGTGGTGGATCTTTTGATTGTTTTCGAGAGGGACTTCGGTGGGGGAAGGTGTTGTGACTGATGGGAGGAAAATGGATGAAAAGATATCTGGTAGTTTTATTTGCTTTTTTTGCGGTTGTAGCCTGCGCCGGTTTGACGCTTTCTGATCTGGTCGTTGTAGGCGGAGACGGGGACGATGTGGGCAACGATATCGTTCTGCTCGCAGACGGCGGCGTCGTGATAGCCGGTTACACCACTTCCTCGGAAGGCACTTTCTTTTCCAGTAATGGACAGGAAGACTTTCTTATCGCCAGGTTCGACAAAGATCTCGAACTCATATGGTGGAAGGCTTACGGTGGAAGCAAGCGCGATGTTGCCCAGGCGCTCACGGCTACGCGGGATGGCGGTTTCGTACTTGCGGGATTGACGGAATCCTCAGATGGAGATGTAACCGGTAACAAAGGTTTGGGCGATTTCTGGGTGATAAGCGTTTCTTCGACGGGCGAGCTCGAGTGGCAGAAAACCTTCGGTGGAAGCGGCCAGGACCAAGCGTACGACGTGGTGGAGACTCCCGAAGGAAATATACTCGTCGCGGGATACACCAGATCCGATAACGGAGATGTCATCGGGTACGACTGGGGCGAAGATTTCTGGATAATAGAACTCGGCCGAGACGGAGAGCTTCTCAGGCAGTGGCTCGCCGGTGCTTATAGAAGTGAAGATTGCGCCAAAAAGATCGCCATAGGCGACGACGGTTCGATTTATGTTGTCGGGTACTACGCTTTCAGAGATTGCAATGTAAGGTGCAACTACGTCGAAGAGCAGATGTCTGTTCTGAAGATAGGAAGCGACGGAGTTATACAATGGTTCAATCAGTACGGAGACTATTGGCCTGAAGCCGGAATAGATCTGCTTGTTGCAGACAATGGAAATATCGTTGTCGTGGGAGAAGAGGAGTCAGGTGTTTCCCTGTTAACAAGCGGACTCGGTGGAAAGGATTTCTGGATTGCGTACATATCGCCCGATGGAACGGCGATCTCCAGCAATAATTTCGGCGGAAGTTTCACAGATATCGCAAATGGAGTCGTACAGGTTGGAGAAGATGAATTCATTGTAGCCGGTTATTCAACATCCAGCGATAAAGATGTAGTCGGCAATCATGGAATGGCCGACGGCTGGATAATTAGAGTGAATACCGCGGGTAAGATCCTGGATAAACTTGCAGTCGGAGGTTCTAAGGACGATGCAATACTGTCGGTATTTTCGCGAGATAAAACGCTGTATTTCACGGGATACTCCACTTCTTCAGAAATGGGGAGTTCCGGAGGAAGAGATCTATTTATTTTTACAGTGATTGAATAAGGTCTAACGACCTTAAATCCGGGGTATATCCCCAATACATTTTAGTTGGGAGGGGTTTCAATTGCGTAAGATCCTGTTAGTCTTGATTGCGGTTGCCGCAATCGTAACGATCGGTTGGGCCTGCACGACCATCATTGTCACCAAGGGCGCATCCGTTGATGGGTCTGTCATGACCAGCCACTCTGCTGACTGTGGAGCCTGTGACTTCAGGTATGTTTATATTCCAGCCGCAGATTATGAAGCAGGTGCACAGAGAGCCGTTTATCCGTTCATCGAAGGTTACCCTCGCTATGTCGGCAAAGATATGGGCCCGACGTACGACACACCGGGTTACCCTGCAACAGAACCTCTGGGTTACATCGACCAGGTCGAGCACACCTACGGTTACTTCGATGCAGTCTATGGAGTAATCAACGAACACCAGCTCGCGATCGGTGAGTGTACCTGTTCGGCAAAGGTTTACGCGCAGGCCAAAGCCGGCGAGTGTATCTTCGACGTTGCAGCTCTTTCCAGAGTAGCGATGGAAAGATGCACCACCGCGAGAGAGGCCATCGAACTGATGGGCGCGCTGGCTGTAGAGTACGGCTACTACGGCTGGGGCGAAACTCTCACAGTAACCGACCCTCAGGAAGCCTGGGTCTTCGAGATCTGTGCGACACCAGATCAGAAGAGCGCTCTCTGGGCGGCCAAGAAAGTCCCCGACGGAGAAGTCTTCGTTGAGGCCAACATCTTCAGGATCAGGGAACTCGATCCTAACAGCGAAGACAACATGTTCTCCCCGAACCTGATCGAAGTCGCGACGGCGGCCGGCTGGTACGATCCCAGCTCCGGTCCTATCGACTGGATGGCAACCGTCAGCACCGGCGAATACTCCTACCCCTACTACAGTCTCAGAAGAATCTGGAGAGTTCTCGACAGAGTGGCTCCGTCCCTGGAACTTTCTCCGTGGGTAGAAGACGGTTTCACAAAGGATTACCCGTTCTCTGTGGTTCCCGACAAGAAGCTCTCCGTGGCCGATGTAATCGACCTCTTCAGAGATTTCTACGAAGGCACGGAATTTGATCTGACACAGGGTCTCGCCGCAGGACCGTTCGGCAACCCCAACCGCTATTCAGGCTCAAGCAGACTGATCAAGGGTAGCTGGGAAAGAGCACTCTCGATCTTCAGATGCGAGTACGTTTTCGTATCTCAGGTAAGAGACTGGCTTCCCGATCCTGTCGGTGGAGTGATATGGTGGGGCGCAGCAGCACCTCATGAAACAATACTCGTTCCGATGTACTGTGGCATCACCGATGTTCCAGATGCGTTCGACACGGGAAGTCTTGAAAAGTTCGATCGCGATGTTGCGTCCTGGGCCTTCAACTTCATGGGCAATTGGGCCGAGTTGAAGTTCAGCTACATGTACCCGGAAATCAAGGAATTCCAGAAGAAGACCGAAGGCAAGCTCTTCGCAATGCAGTCAGCGATA
This sequence comes from Mesotoga sp., assembly GCF_035363035.1. Lineage (NCBI taxonomy): Bacteria > Thermotogati > Thermotogota > Thermotogae > Kosmotogales > Kosmotogaceae > Mesotoga > Mesotoga sp. The sequence goes on from NZ_DAOSEH010000076.1 coordinate 4,321, forward strand.
GAGGCGGCCGCAGCACAGCTTTACGCGGTAGATCCTGAACTCTGTAAGGAATTCCTGACAGACTACGTCGCCGATGTCTCGGACAGAGTAATGGCGGAAACATGGGAATTCAACGAATACCTGATAACCAAGTACCGCGACGGCTACATCAACATCCCCAACGTCGGTGCGTCTGCAGGCTATCCAGATGCATGGCTCAAGGAAGTCGGATACGCCGATGGTCATATCTTCGGAGATGACGGTTACAAAGCGAAGTAATCACTATTGCCTGTCCCCTGATGGGGACAGGCTTCTATATTTTTTTTATCAGTGGCTTTGAAAATGATTTTGTTTTGAGATAAAGCATTCCATAAAAACTCAAAAGGAGGGTTTCAGATGAAAAAAGTTATACTGGTTCTTGTTGCCATCTCTGTTGTAACACTGGCGCTGGCAACCACGGATGTCAAGCTGGGGCTTCCGCTGGCAATAACCTCTGCCGGCCAGAGCGCCGAAGTTGAAACCGTAAACTACGTCGCCGATGAAGTCGGCTTGAAGTACGATTACTGCGACATTCTCTCCAAAGATGAATTCGCGGCCGGCGTTGGACTGGCAGACGCCAAGTCTGGAATTGGCAAGCACGTCACAACTCTTTCTCCCGATCCAAAGGGCACGAAGTTCCAGACACTCATTCTTGTAGTGGGCGCGGATCTTAAGGGCATGGGCGCATCCGGTCTTTCGGTGGATAGCGAAGTCGCAAGACTGAAGAACCTTATCGAGTACGCCAAAGCCAACGGTATAAAGATCGTCGCCGTAGCCATCGGTGGAGAGATCAGACGCGGACTTCCCGGAAGCCCGAACGAAGTTATGATCGACACGGTTATCCCTTCTGCGGATATATTTGTGTTCACGAGCGACTCAAACAAAGACGGACGCTTCTCGAACGAAGCTAAAGCAAGAAACGTTCCGGCTGTAGAAATAGAGTCGGCTTTCGATCTTCTGGATACGTTCACCACGATCTTCGGCCTTTGATTTTCCCATTGACCGGCGTTATCACAGGGGGTTGTGAGGGCGCCGGTCTAATTGAAGGGGGTAGTAAAATTGTCTGCTGACGCAATTTACATGCAAACGATCATAGCAGGTATCGTAATGGTCGGGGCGTACGTGGTCGGGAAGTTGTTCAAGTTCTCGACGGAAATGTGTATGTTCCTGGCAGTGGTTGGCGGAGGTATAGCAGGAGGCGCCGGATTTGACCTTTTCAGGCACCTTGCGGAAGGATCCGTCACCTATCTCGATATCGGTTTGATCTTTGTTTTTGCAACGATCTTCATGAATATCATCAAAGAATCCGGTGGAACGAACTACATAGTGAGGAAAATCGTAGGAGCTTTCTATAATAAAAAGATCCTCATGTTGATTCTCCTGATGTGTGTAATCCTCGTTCCGGGAGCCCTGACCGGAGCCGGAAGCATCTCCGTTCTTGTCGTGGGCGGAACCGTCGCGGCCGCGTTAGGTGCGATGGGGCTTTCAAAAGTCACGATATCGGCGATAATCTTCATAGTCGCCGGTCTCAGTGCCGCCGCTCCACCAATCAACATATGGGCCATGATGACCTGTGCGAACACAGCCATACCTTATGTTGGCTTTACGATGCCGCTTCTAATACCCATCATCATTCTCGGTCTCTTCACCGTGTTGTTCCTTGGAAGAAAGGCCAAAGTCATTGACAGGGAAAAGGCCCTCAAGGATATTCCCGAGCCCAAAGGTCTGAGCGGCTGGAGCGTTGGAATTCCCTTCCTGGTTCTTATATTCCTGCTCGCCGCCCCGAGAATCTGGCCCTTCGGATTCCCCGTTCTCGGTCTGCCTCTGGCGTTTGCGATATGCGCGCTTGTTGCCTGGGCAATGAACTACAAGCGAGTCAATATACTCAAGGTAAGCAAAGACACGGTTTCTCAGTTGACACCTCTACTGGCAACCACCGCGGTCGTTGGAATGCTTGTCCAGATAATGAGCTTCAACGGAGTCAAAGGCTTGATATCCATGTGGATCGTCACGGCTCCTCTGATCGTCGTCTGGATAATCCTGCCATTCATAATACCGATCTCCGAAGGTTTGCTAACCTACGGAGGCGCGATGGTTATCGGTATTCCTCTCATCTGGATGCTGAACTCTAACGGCATAAATCCCGTTATCGTTCTGGCCGGTCTGAGTCTGCTGTGGCCTCTCGGTGACGGATTGCCACCGACCGCGCTCATCGGACGCCTGACAGTAAGTACCGTCGGCTACAAAGGCTCTTACGGCTCCTTCCTGAAGGAGTGTATAGTTCCCTGGATAGCTATTACCGTCGTGGGAATGATAATGGTTATCTTTGCCAACAACCTCAGCTTCCTGATGATGGTGGGTTAAGGAGGAATTGTCATGACTTTTATCATGATCCTTTATTACGTGATGACAGCCTATGTAGTGGGCATGCTTATATGGAATTTCATCAAAACCAAGGACATAAAAAGTGAAATACTCTACGCATTGGCCCTTCTACCACTCATTCTCAGATTACTGAGAATGAAATAGGAGGGATTGTATGATGAGAAAATGGATTATTCTGGCGGTACTGCTGCTGGTGGTTCTGGCCGGTGGAATTCCTCTGTACCTGCAACGAAACTTCAAAGAAGAGGTCGTTGCCGGTCCGGGTGTAACCGATGTCTTCAAATTGAGCAGATACTTCAGCGGCATCGAAGGAACTATAGCCGATACCGACGTCTTCGAATTGAAAGGTTCCGAAGAGGGAGGGAAGATGCTCATAATAGCCGGTACGCACGAGAGCGAGCCCTCTGCGGCGCTGGCGGCATTCTATCTTATTGAAAATTTGAAGGTCGATCGGGGAACAGTGTACATAATCCCTCACTTCAACAGAAGCGGTTCGCTCGGCACTCAGCCCGGAGGCGGTTTCCCGCTGTATTTCAGCATGGAAACTCCCTGGGGAGAGAAGACCTTCAGAATGGGTGACAGAGGATTTCAGGCTCTCGATCAGTGGCCCGACCCCGATGTCTATATCCACTATCCAGAAGGTCAGGCCATGTCCTACATAGACGCCAGAAACACCAACAGAGCCTGGCCGGGAAGACCGGACGGACTCTATGCAGAACAGGTAACCTACGCAGCCATGGAGATGATAAAGAAGGAAAAGATCGACATCGTCATCGATCTCCACGAAGCCGAGGCCATGTATCCGGTCACCAACTGTATAGTCGTACCGGAGAAATCGATGAGTTACGCCACCGGCGCTTCGTTCTACGTCAAGGGCAGGGAAAAGTTCGAAAACCACGTCGAACGCTCCCCGACGGCTTTCAGGGGACTCTCTCACAGAGAAATCGGCGACTGGTCGGACGCTTACCCCTTCCTGCTGGAATCTCCCGGTGTCCATCTGGACCAGATAACCGCGGCCAAGACTCCGGAACTGATAATGGACGGTATCGATCCCTTCGTTCTCAAAGCCGCCGAAAAGGGACTGCTGTTTGTTCCTTACGACGAAAACGGCTTCTCGATGGATAGAAGGGTAGGTCAACACTCTTCGGTCATTCAGGAAATAGTCGTGCAGTGGTCGAAGAAGAACCCCGAGAGAGGTCTAACCATTTCGGCTCCCAGATACAAGGAAATCGTTGACAACGGTCTCGGATATTTCTTCAAAGATCCTTCCAAAGCTGACAAGAGCGACGTGTATTTACAGTAAGTTATCTCTATCTCTCGAGTCCGGGGAAAAAACATTCCCCGGACTTTTTTATTCCCCGTTCCACAGTGTTTTCGAAGAGTCTTCGTTACCACTTTGAAATATCCCTTTGACGAATCTTATATTGTATCATTGGTATATCCTGACAGAATCCAGACCAGAAAAACTGTAATATGGTCGGCAGGTCTGGGAAAGACTGGCGATAGACCGACTCACACACGGCCATGGCAATATCATAGAACATTCACAGGGCGAAAATCTGGCAGGAAAGTTGTGAGAACATGGAGGATAGCCAATGGAAAGGATCATCGTTACGGTGGAGCCCGACCTGGAAGGTCTCATAGATGGATTTCTAGTTAGCAGGCAACTCGATTCCGAGAAACTCCAGACGGCTATTGTCGAGCATGATTTCGAAGAGATAAGGAATATCGGAAGCTCTCTCAAGCAAGCCGGTTCCAGTTGCGGGTTCGATTTTATTTCAATCATCGGTACCAAGATCGAAATGGCCGGTACCCAGAAAAATAAACTGGGCGCCGAAATAGCCCTGGACGCTTTCAACTGGTATCTTGGAAGAATAAGGACAGAAGTCTTCGGAGAGGGATAATATGAAGTGCGGAACTATCTCCGTGGACGACATGAGCAAAGCGAAACCTCTTGAAATGAAAATTCCACCGGGCAATCCCATTGTCGCCATAACTATGGGCGACCCCGCGGGGATAGGCCCGGAAATAACTGCAAAAGCCGTTGCCGGTGGCGAAATTTACGAATTTTGCAGACCTCTGGTGATTGGTGACCGAAAAAGCATCGAGAGAGAGATAGTTCACAACGAGTTGAATCTGACTGTCAGCGAGGTAAGCGACCCCGAAGAAGGCGAGTATCGTCCCGGAAGACTCGTGCTTCTATCACTCCCATCCATCCAGGAAAACAACTTCCCCATCGGAACGGTATCGGCCGGTTGTGGCAGGGCCGCCTTCGAATACATACGCCGGGCCGTGCAACTGGCGCTCTCTAAGAGAGTGGCCGCCATAGCCACAGGCCCTATCAACAAACTATCCTTGAAAGAATCCGGTATACTCTTCACCGGCCACACGGAAATTCTGGCCGAACTCACCGGCACCCGCGACCCGTTGACCATGTTCGAAATCTACGGAGAGATGAGGATTTTCTTTCTTTCCAGGCATGTATCGCTTCGGCAGGCCTGCGATATGGTGAAAAAAGAGAGGGTGCTGGATTATATAATGCGCTGCACGGAAGCCTTAAAACAACTGCGGTTGAAAGACTCCAGACCTTTTGCGGTTGCCGGCCTCAATCCGCATTGCGGAGAGAACGGTCTCTTCGGCAGAGAAGAGATCGATGAGATAATACCCGCCATCGTAGAAGCCAGAAAGGCGGGGATCAAGGTCGCAGGTCCCTTCGGGGCCGATTCGATCTTCGCCATGGCCCGCAAGGGAGAGTTCTCGGCCGTACTGTCCATGTATCACGATCAGGGCCATATTGCGTCCAAGACACTGGATTTCGCCAGAACCGTTTCGGTGACTCTTGGAATGCCTCTATTAAGAACCTCTGTCGATCACGGCACTGCCTTCGACATAGCCGGTAAAGGTTTAGCAGACCCCGCCAGCTTGATCGAAGCGGTGAAACTCGCCGCTATATATGCTTGATTTCGCCCAATTAGCCACTGATAGACCATAGACGGCTATAAATGGCGAGAATCGATTCTGTTCGCTATGTTTTAAGACTTCGTTTTTGTATGGCCCGTATTGTATAATCATTCTGACAATACTAGACTTTTAAGAGGTGGTGTTTCGGTAGTCAGCTGTTGTAAGGGCATTCAGGACTACATCTTTTCGATAAATGTTGTATAGATGTTATTGAGCATAGAATAAGTGAACCATCCGTTCTCAACTTTAAGTGTTAGGAGGGGAAAAATGAAAAAGAAAATCTTGCTAGTTGCTGTGATGGCACTGCTTGTGGTGAGTGCCTTTGCCGGCAAAGTCACCATCTGGAGCTGGCGAACTCAGGATGCCGAGGTCTGGCAGAAGATCGAAGCGCTCCTGAAAAGCCGGGGCCAAGATATAACGATCGAGTTCACCGCTTACGCGCCAACCGAATACGACTCGAAAGTCAACCTCGCTCTTCAAACAGGAACAGGACCGGACATAGTTTACTCCAGAAGGCTCCCCGGCGGAAGAACACAGGTGCTGATAGAAAACGGTCTCTACCTGCCGATCAGCGATCATGTCGATCTGACGTATTTCCCCCAGGCCTCTCTGAACTCGGTGACCTGGGAAAACAAAGTGTACGGAGTTCCCTTTGCGGTACAGGTAGTCGGAATCTACTACAACAAAGATTACTACGATCAATTCGATCTAAAAGAACCGACAACATGGGACGAACTGGTGGCCAACGCCGAAGTTCTGAAGAAGAACGGCATCGATCCCTTCTTCGTATCGGGTAAGGAAGCCTGGACACTCACGATGCAGCACGCGATGGTCGGAGTCAGCATTCTCGGACCGGAATGGATAAAGGATCTCACAGAAGGCAAGACCAACTTCCTCGATC
>NZ_DAOSEH010000077.1:0-10535 GCF_035363035.1 Mesotoga sp.
GTTCTTGAACGTCCATGAAGCCGGTGAAAAGAAGTTGTTGAGGTGATTTTGTGAGCTGTGAGATTTATTCCTTCGGAGAACCACTGGCTGGTTTCTATGCAAAAGACCAGCGTAGACTTTCACAGATCGGGGATTTCCACATGACCTGGGGTGGTGACACCTCAAATGTTGTCGTCGCTTCTGCCAGGCTCGGAAGGAGCTCGGGATACATAACGAGAATAGGAAACGATTCCTTCGGTCGTGGGTTGATGGAACTCTGGGAAAGCAATGGTGTCGATACGACGAACGTGATAATCGATGAAGAGTCACCGACCGGAATGTATTTTGTGAGCTTTAACGGCGAAAGACATGAATTTGACTACCGCCGTAAGGACGCAGCAGCCAGAAAGTTCGGACCGGCCGACGCGGAAAAAATTTCACTAGAGGGCGTGAAAATCTTCCATCTGAGCGGTATTTCTCAGGCAATTAGTCGTGAATGCCTTGAAGCGAGCTTCGTGCTCATAAAACGTGCCAGGGCTCTCGGGGCGAAGATCTCTTACGACCTCAACTACCGGGGTAAGCTCTGGTCGAGCGAGCTGGCAAGGGCGGTATATCTAAAGACTATTACGGATTTTGCTGATATAGTCTCCTTCAACGAAGAAGAGATGGAGATTCTCTCCCTTCAAGGCTCTCCGGTCGAAGCAGTTATAGAAGTCATGAACATGGGACCCGGGATAGTGGCCTTCAGAAGAGGATCTCAGGGAGCGATACTCGGCACGAATGAAGGAATCTTCGAGGGGAAGGCTAAAAAAGTAAAAGTTTCCGATACGGTAGGCGCCGGGGACGCCTTCACGGCTTCGCTCCTTTGCTGCAATCTCGAAAACACGGGAACGCAAGAAACACTTGAGTTTGCTTTGAGAGCCGCTGCCCTCACCTGTACCGCAACAGGTTCGACCGAAGGGCAGCCGACCAGGAAACAGGTAATGGATTTTTCCGGGGGAAACCCTGTTACCCAATAGGAGGTGTTTTTGATGAAGAAGCTTTTAGTGTTTCTGGTAATTGCTTTGATCGCTTCGTCTCTGTTGTTTAGTGTCGATTATCCCAGAAAAGCCGTGTCGGTAATCTGCCCATGGGGTGCTGGCGGTGGAACCGACCGTGTTGCGAGATATGTTGCAGACGAGTTGAGCAAGGCCCTCGGACAGCCTTTCACAGTTGTCAACAGAACAGGTGGCGGTGGAGCGGTAGGTCACAGCGCCGGTGTCTATGCTGCTCCAGATGGCTATACTATTACCCTTGTAACTCTGGAGATAGCTAACATGCACTGGTTAGGCCTTACAACGATTACTTATGACGACTTCGATTATATTGCACAGTTCAACGAAGACGCCGCAGGTGTCATAGTAAAGGCCGATGCCCCATGGAATACTGTCCATGAACTTCTGGCAGATATCAAGGCAAATCCGAACAAGTTCTTCTTCTCAGGTTCGAGCGCGGCATCCATTTGGGATCTGGCGAGGATCGGAATGTTCAGTGAGGCAGGAGTTCCAGTGGATTCCGTTACATGGATACCGACGACAGGGGCGGCGCCTTCGATAATTGAACTGCTTGGCGGCCACGTCGATGTTATAACCTGTTCGATCGCCGAAGCTGCTTCCCAGCTTGACAGCGGCCAGCTAAAGGCTCTGGCTGTTATGTCAGATGAAAGGCTCCAGAGGTTCCCCAACGTTCCCACACTTAAAGAACAGGGAATTAACTGGTCGGCTGGTACGTGGAGAGGCATCTCCGTACCGAAGAATACTCCGACCGATGTCAAAGCGATCCTCGAGGCTGAAGTACTCAAGATTGCAAATTCCGAGGCTTTCAAAGAATTCATGGATATCAACGGCTTTGGTATCAAGATAAGAAATGGAGTGGAATTCTACGAATTTGCCAAGCAACAGGACAGCGCCTGGAAATCTGTGCTCGAACTCGGAGGATTCATTCAGTAATTGCCGTTAACGGGTGGCCCGGAGGGCTACCCGTTTCTTCAATTAAGTAATCGGGGTGATTGGATGAACATAAAAAACATTTTCTTTGGGATTTCACTTCTGGTACTTTCCGGTCTTATTTTCTTTTTCGGCTCGTCCTTCCCGAACTACGTGGTGCGGGGAAACAAGTTACCAGGACCGAAGTTTTTCCCTTTCACGATGGCTGTAATCATAATCATACTGGGCGCATACTACATCATCAAGAGCCTGATAATGATAAAGCTAAAAAGGATTCCTAAGGACGCTGCTCTTGCACCTTCTGACAAAATTACTTTAGACGGTATAAAAAATGTAATAGCAATTATCGCGGGAATAATTGTCTTCGTACCTTTGATAAACTTGCTGGGCTTCATTCTTGGAGCCACGATCATATCTACAGCTTTGATGATAATTCTAAACGTCAAGGTCTGGCGTTCTTTAGTATATTCGGTGATTCTGGTGGTCGCTATTTTCTTGATATTCGGCATGGTTTTCAAGATTCCGCTTCCCGAGGGAATCGTTGTGGCCATGTTCCAGGGGTGATCGTATGGATATTATTCTCTCGATCTTAAGCCCGGATGTGATATTCCCCGTACTTTTCGCCATGACTTTCGGCATTTTCGTCGGTGGATTGCCCGGTCTAACGGCTACCATGGCAGTTGCTTTGATAATACCTATCAGTTATTACATGAGCCCTCTAGCGGGTCTGGGAATGGTACTGGGGGTTTCTTTCACATCGATCTTCTCCGGCGATATCCCCGCGACTTTTCTCAGGATTCCGGGAACTCCAGCCTCTGGAGCGGCCACCTTAGATGGTTTCGAACTGGCGAAGAAAGGGAAGGGCTCGCTGGCGCTGACGCTGGATCTCTTCTGCTCGGCGATCGGCGGGTTAATCGGAATACTTTTACTCATATTAATTGCACCGCCACTGGCAAATTTTGCCCTTCAGTTCACCAATTTCGAATACTTCTGGCTCGGGCTTTTTGGCTTGAGTATGAGCGCCGTTTTGAGCAAGGGAAACATGATGAAAGGACTGACATCGGCCGTCCTGGGACTTGCGATATCTACAATTGGTATCGATATAACCACGGGATACCCGCGCTTCACTTTTGGAAATATAGAGCTTATGGATGGCATAGGTTTCATCCCCGCAATGATCGGGCTCTTTGGAATCTCCGAAGTTCTCAAGAGAGTTCAGCAGGGAGCCGCCAAACTCCAGCTTCCTCCTATAACCGAGAAGGTTAAAATCTCGCCGATAGAAGCCCTGAAGATAATATGGAAAGAAAAGATGACCCTAATCAAGGCGGCCTTTGTGGGGACTTTCATAGGCGCTCTTCCAGGTGCCGGTGCAGACATTGCAGCCTGGGTTGCTTACGGTGTAGAGAAGAAAACCTCCAAAAACAGCGAAGACTTCGGTACAGGCAACATAAAAGGGGTTATCGCCCCCACAAGCGCCAACAACGCCGCGCTTGGCGGTACCTGGATTCCTGCACTGGTCTTCGGTGTTCCGGGTGATACCATAACCGCCATCGTACTCGGCGCCATGCTCATGTACGGATTGAAACCTGGACCGTTGATATTCACCGAATCGAGAGAACTCGTGAATGGAGTCTTCGGAATCGCAGTTCTGGCAAACATACTCATGATACCTATAGGTTATCTAGGAATAAAGGCTTTCGCGCAAGTTTTAAAACTCAAAACCAGTGTAGTTCTTACGGGAGTAGTTCTCTTCTCAATGATAGGGTCTTATGCTATCAGGAACAGCTATTTCGATATCTACGTGATGCTCGCTTTCGGATTCATAGGCTACATCATGGAAAGGCTTGCAGTGCCTCTGGCTCCCATGATACTGGGGATCATATTGGGTCCTATGGTCGAAGATAATCTCAGAGTCGGGCTAATAAAGACCGGTGGAAGCATGAATCAGTTCTTCACCAGGCCTATTTCTCTGGTGCTGTTCCTGTTGATCTTGCTGGTCTTCCTCGGTGGACCGACGGTCGGGTTACTCAAAAAAGCCTTTAAAAGTAAGAAGTCATAATCCTCTAGAATTGCAAATATGAAGAGAAAGAACCGATTGGATTCAATCGGTTCTTTTTTTTATGTATCAAGTCCCTGGCGGAAAACGGGTTAAAGAACAACTCATAAGAAGAATCGAGTAAGGAAAAGGTATTCGATATAAATCGACATACAAAAACAGGGGTGTTCCATACTACAGGGTTTCTTGAATGATCTTGTGCCAGACTCACTTTGAAATGCCTTCTTTTTTCTTTTTTTGAAGTATATACCGTGCAATTTTCAAATGTGAAATAGAAAAAAACGGTATAGATACAGATATTTGTTTTAATGACAATCACTTTTCCGATTATCAATTTGGCCAGTTAGAGCTATGAACAGAAAAGGCGCTAAAGTTCTTTGTGTGTATATATTCTATCGTATGATTATATCATATATAGTTAATCGCACGAATAACACAAATAATGAATGGGTATTTTTAATAGTATAAAGTCATGTCGAAGTCGCTGATAGATTGTATATAGCTATTTTAGCTCTTAGTATTATTAGCAACTGATACTATAACAATTCTCAAGAATCTATAGCGACTCAATTTTTTACTCTTTTGACAGATAATTTGTAACATAATAAGTCAATCGAATGTATTGGATTTTTTTGAATTTATCTTATAATAATTCTCGAATAGGAATAGTTCAGTTTTCTTTGAAACACTTTCATTAGTTTGCGTTTTTGGGGTGGAAATTTAGGAGGCTATAAATATGAGAAGATTTGTACTCTTCATTCTGTTTGCTTTTTCACTCTTCTTCGTTATAACAGGCTGTGTGGTTTCCAATCCAAAAGTAGAGAGGCTAGTTCCACCCGAAAACGCACCTGAGGAGGTTATTTTTGCCCCTCTAAGCGATAGCGGTGTACAGTCATCTTCGCTCATTGTTGGGGCCGATACGGTGATTGGCCGGATAGAATACTGGGTAGACGATGAAGAGAAGCTTCTGTACATAGATTTCTATGCAACGGAGAATGGCTGGTTGCTGACGGAAACGAGAGTAGCTACTGCGCTTTCTCTTGCAGAACTTCCAAGAAACCCAGAAACCAGGCGGTTAGACCCGGATTACTATCCAAATTTCAACATTCACAACCCACCGGTAGGCATATCGCACTTTGTATTGCCTCTGGGTGAACTGGAGCCTGGAACAACAACAAAACTTTACTTCTCGGCCTATGCCGAAGCGATAAGAAAAGAGAACAAATACTTCTCCCAGATAGGAATCACCGCTCCGTGTGTTTACTATGTTATAACCTACACTGAACCGGTGATCGAACTTAGACCGATACTCAACGTAGAAGTAGATGGCAAAATCGCTCTCTCAAGAGTAACCGAATATGATTGGCAACTGACGAAAGAAGCCACTCCCGAGGCGATAGTCGACCTTGAGCGCGGCAACAGCGCCACGGTCGAATATACGCTTACAGCCACCAGAAGCGTACCGGAAATCAAAGATACTTATACTGCATCCGGAGTGGCTACAGTCACCAATCATGGAAGTCTGGAAGCAACCAAAGTCGGTCTCAAAGTCACCTTACTGGGGAAAAAAGGTACGGACTGGCTTGAGATAGATTCGAAAGTATTGATAGAAGTCAGCTCCAACACAACGATAGCGGCGAGCGATCTGGTGGGTATAGGAAAACCATTCACTTTCACCTTCGATGCAGGCGATTACACAGAGGTGAAGATTCTCGCGCAAGCCGAAGACGACTGGCCTGAATCAGTGAGTGATGAAGAAAACCATATGGTGCCTGTCTCTCCTACCGGGGAGACAAAAATAGACGAAAGCGCTTCGGTGATAGACATGCCAGTCAATCTGGCGGATTTTGAAAGTCGAGGGTTCCTTGTGGACCACACCGGTACATGGCCATGGGACGAATCGCCATGGATCCTGGACGACGTTTCCGGTGGTCAGAAGATCTATTCGATATCGATTAAAAACGAAAGTGCTGACGAGAACTCTTTCGGTGTGACGCTCACGAACATAGCAACGCTCACAGAAAGTGACACCCTGGAGATACGTGAGGACAACGCCAGAGTATTGGTTACGACTCCCGAGCCATTCATAGAGACCCCGGATCTAGATATGACTCTGGAAGCAACTGTAAGCTGGACAGGAGTGCTCGAATACGACTGGACAATAGAAAAGAGTGCAACCCCGACTTCTTTGACACTGGCACAGGGAAACTCTGGAACCGTAAACTATTCGGTGGCTGTTACCAGAGTGAGCGGGGATGCGACATACACATATACAATATCCGGGACGGCTACTGTTTTGAACACGGGAAACATAGCCTTGAACGTAGCAGGTGCCGTGAATCTCGATGGGTACGCGGGAAAGACAGTCTCTATTGGTCCTTTGATAATTGCTGCAGGGGCGAGTCACGAAGTTCCATTCACCTTCACGGTAGAAAGCGCAACTGAAATAATCAACTTCACTGTGAAAGGAAATGCTCATTCGGTAGATTTGCCGGTCAATGTAGATAAATCTCTAGGGCTTGTTTCACCCGGTACACCTGAGAGCTATACAGAGATAGATGAAAAAGCGGATGTCATAGATAAAATCACAGGACTACCTTCAGGATTCAAAGCAACTGCAAGTGTTGAACCGAGAGAATGGAAGGACCTTACAGACGACGCAACATTCACATACATTGTAACCGTGACTAACGAGGAAGCCACTTCCGGTGGCAAATTGACCAACACGGCAACAGTTACAGAGAACGATACGGATGAAGAAGACTCGGACGATGAAGAAGTGACTGTAAATGTACCCGGACTGAACATGGTACTGGAAGCGACTGTGAACTGGTCAAAGGAAATTGAATACGATTGGTCTATCGCAAAAGATGCCACTCCAACTTCGTTGACCCTTGTACAGGGAAGTTCAGGTACTGTTGATTACACTGTAGTAGTTACAAAAGAGAGTAAAGATGCTACATACACCTACACTGTGAGCGGAAAAGTAATTGTTCAGAACACAGGAACAGTTGGACTTACGGGTGTTAACGGAACAGTTTACCTCGATGGGCACGCCGGTAAAAGCCTTACTTTGGGGCCGGTATCGCTCGCTACCGGTGAAAGCAAAGAATTCCCGTACAGTTTCACTGTTGAGAGCGACACTGAAATTGCAGGCTTCACCGTTAAGGCCGAGATTGATTCGGCTGAAACTTCAGATGTTAACGACAGTAAAAATCTCACACCCAGCGTTGATCCACAAAGCTTGATAGAAATAGATGAAATGGCGGACGTAATAGATGAAATAACTGGACAGCCTTCGGGGTTCGACATATCGGCCAGCATTGAGCCGAGAGTTTGGAATGGTTTGACCGACAGTGCGACTTTCACGTACACTGTAACCGTTACCAATCAGCAAGCCACCTCTGGAGGCAAAATAACGAACACGGCGACTGTGACTGAGAACGACACGAAAGAAGAGGACTCGGACGACGAAGAAGTAGTACTTAACGTACTCGGACTCAACATGGAGCTGGAAGCGGCTGTCAACTGGTCGGAGAAAATAGAATACGACTGGAGCATTGTGAAGGACGCAACTCCGACTTCTTTGACTCTCACACAGGGAAGTTCTGGAACTGTCGCCTACACGGTTGTGGTAACCAGAGAGAGCGAAGATGCCACATACACCTATACCATAAGCGGAAAAGTAATCGTACAGAACACCGGTACAGTTGGACTAACGAATGTTAAAGGAACGGTATATCTGGACGGTTATGCCGGCAAGAACCTGGCATTAGGACCTGTGTCACTCGCTACCGCTGAATCCAAAGAATTTCCATACAGCTTCACTGTAGAAAGCAAGAGCAAGATCTCCGGCTTCACCGTTAAAGCCGAGATTGATTCGGCGGAAACCTCAGGTATTAACGACAGTGAAAATCTCACACCCAGCGTCGGTCCACAAAGCCTAATAGAAATAGATGAAATGGCGGATGTCATAGATGAAATAACTGAACAGCCTTCGGGGTTCGATATATCGGCCAGCATTGAGCCGAGAGTTTGGAATGGTTTGACCGACAGTGCGACTTTCACGTACACTTTGACTGTAACCAACCAGGAAGCAACCTCCGGCGGTAAAATTACGAACACGGCAACGGTTACCGAGAACGACACGAAAGAAGAGGACTCGGACGATGAGGAAGTAACGATCAGCGTGCCTGGACTCAACATGACGCTTGAGGCAACGGTAAGCTGGGCAAAGGAACAGGAATACGACTGGGACATCGAAAAGGATGCAACTCCAACTTCGCTTTCTCTTGCAGAAGGCAACTCAGGAAATATAAACTATACCCTCGAGATAATAAGAGAGAGCGGTCAGGCAACTTACACCTACACGATTTCAGGTACTGCAACTGTACAGAACACTGGAGATATACAACTTACGGATGTTTATACCAAGGTTACCCTTGTTGGATACTCTATGGAGAATACTGTATTACTCCTGTCCCCACTTGCTCCAGGCGGAAGCGAAGATACGAACTTCTCTTTCACAATCAGAAGTAATACAGAAATTTCTGGATTTACTGTGAAGGCCGAAGCCGATTCAATAGAGACTCCGAAGTCCTATGACACAGCTAATCTCACAACACCTGTTAATTACAAGAGTCTCATAGAGATCGACAAGACTGCTGTAGTAAATGACCTGATAACTAAGGTTCCATCGGGTTTCACCATAGTACCTCCCACGCTTGAAAGAAACTGGGACCTCACAGATCCAGATACTTTGAAATACTCGTTAGTGTTGAAAAATATGAGTGCGGGACCAGGTACGTACTACCTTACAAACACTGCGACAGTGACGGAAGATGATACAGGCGAAAAACATTCGGACAACGCAACCGTCACCATCACAGTGGATGAAGACCCGGATCTAGCCATAATCAACGAACATGATATGGAATGGGATCAGGAGAGAGTATATTACTGGTCGATAGAGAAGAATGCCGATCCAAATGAACTGGAACTCGAAGCCGAGGAAGACGGTACTTTCACTTACACCCTTGTGGCAACAAGAACCTACGAAGAAACCAATACCTCTACTATTACAGGCATGGCAACTGTAACTAACACGGGCAATGTTGCGCTTTCCAGCATCTCAGTGGAAATAATCCTCGAAGACTCACTCGGTGTGCAGATAGATAAATATACCGACAACATTGCTACACTGGCAATCGGTGCTCAGAAAGAGATTCCATACTCTTTTAGCTTCGACCCCACATCCTATAACGCACCGTTCAAAGTAACAGCTAAGGCCATAGCCGGTTCAATGTCCGATGAAACTGAAGATACACAGAATCTGCCTACGGCTAATCTGTCGGAGATCGATAAGGACGCCTACGTAAAAGATACCTTCGATCCATTCGACATTGACGGCATTGCTCTCGAAGGAAACGACTATCGTGAATGGTTCAACATAATAGAAGGCTCCGACTGGAACTCTCAGACGAACAGCTGGAGTGTAAGCTACACAGTAGCTGCGACTAACATTGGAGCCGAACCAGGCTCTTACCCACTTGATAACACGGTAATTATCTATGGTGAAGATACCGATTTAGAACATGATCGGGACGATGAAACAGTAACGATTTTTGTTTCACAGAGCCAGTTAGCGATTCTTGTTACAAGCAATCTGGCAACCATGTACTGGGAAAAAGAAATCGCTTATGTGTGGGATATAGAAAAGGATGTAACTCCTAAAGAAATTATACTTCCCACTGGAGAATCAACCGATCTTGAATACTCGATAGATATAAACAGAGAAATAGGCAGCACAAAGCACACGGCGGCTTTGAATGGAACTGTTGAGATTGAAAACCTTGCAACAGCAACCGCAAACGCACAAATAGTTTCGATAAAGGTTCAACTCAGATCTTCCGATGATGAGGTCTCCTGGACGGATGTCGGTGGAGAGGTAGATGTTGACTTTTCCCTCAACGATGTTCTGAACCCCGGAGAGAAGGGTACTTATAATTACCAGATTCCTAATTTCAATCCCGAAGAAGGTAAATACTACAGAGTGAAGGCTTTCGTAGTAGCTATCGACTACTATGGAGAGGCAAACAGTGATAGTGCCGGTCCATTATCACCGACACTTGTGAAAGAGACAGATAAATACGCATCTCTAGAGGATGAATTTATGCCACTGGAGAAATTCACGCTGAGCAATCTTCCCGTATGGCCCATACTTATAACCGAACCCTCCACTACGGTAGTCTATTCGGTCACTATAACCAACGATTCGGCGGGACCTGAGGGAGCACCGTATTACCTGGATAATATAGCCACTCTCTACAGAGTACACGAACAGCCAATGTTTAGTAATAGTTTACTTGCTAGCAGCAGTAGTAGCAGACCCAATTATAGTCTTGCTGGCAATACAGACGATATTCTAGACTGGGACGATGCCCAGGTCAAGATATATGTACCGGCACCTGGACTGAGCGCGGAGGTAGGACTTGAAGTCGGAAGAGAAGACGAGA
>NZ_DAOSEH010000078.1:0-10392 GCF_035363035.1 Mesotoga sp.
GATCCGGAACTCCTGGCCGAAAACACTCCGCCGCTCCATCCACGCTGCAGGAGTACGCTTGTCCCTCACACAATCTACGATCCTAAAGGGAAGACGCTCTCGAGAGAGGAAATGGAAAGAATACACGGCCAGCACCCAGAAGCGGTACCCGTTAACAGGCGGGTTGACAGAGACGTCGTAAAGGCCCTTGTTAGTAGCAAAAAACAGACTCCGGTATTCCTGGTCTCGGAAAACATCAAGAGAATACTGAAAAACGTGAAGCAGCTCACTCCTGAAGAATACGCCAAACAGGTGCTCGGAGTAGAATGTGATTACCGGGGTATAGCCGAAGAGCTGGCTGAAGAGATAAACACTACGCTCGAAGAGCTGAAAGAGAAGTATCCTAAGGTATGGGAGCAATTCGATGGGGTCACGTCCACTAGAAATTCCAGGAAAGCCTGGACGAGGTTCTTTGAGAAAAGATACCCAAATGCTTCTCCCGAGCAAATAGAGGACGTTGTGACCAGGCAGATGAGAAAGATACCACCCAATGTCCTGGCTTACACCGCGCAGGGGTTTGACAAGATAGTAGTCAAGAACACTTTCTGGCAGAAAGCTGATAGACTCCGGGAGATCATCGAGGGTGATTACAAAAAGGGGTGGTCGGTGGCCCATGACGCGGGAGGTATTATCTGCCACGAATTCGGCCACAGGATCGACTACTACCTCAGAGAGACCGGAAAAAGGGCAGAGTTCACTTCATGGATCTCGAAAATGAGAAAAGAGAGGGGAATTACTCTCAACGACATCTCGGGATATGCCAGAAGCGGCGGCATTGTGGAAGCTTTCGCAGAGCTCTTTGCGGGTTATACTACCGGGAGAAAGGAAGAGGTCTTCGTGCTGTTCGGCGAATGGTTGAAGGGGGTGTTATAGTGCAGTTTGAAAAACCCGATTGGTGGGACGAGTGGGTAGAGATAGACGAAGAGAAGCTCCTAAAGGGAGAAGACGGTTGGTCTCTCAGAGAAGGGGCGCCCACTGTCGTTAGAAGAGAATTCGAGAAGATCATAGCGATGTTAAAGATCACGAGAGGAGACTAGGCGAAAGACAACTATTGCGAGGAGGCTTCGGCCTCCTTTTTTATTGGAGGTCGATTATGTATGTGATCACAGAAGGCGATCCTGAAGACTGTTACTTCAGAATAATCGAAAAGGACGACCTGCGAGACAGCGATACAATGATCTTTCCGTTTGGATTTCCCACGGTAAAGGGAGCCTTCGACTGGCTGCAAAGGAACTATTTGATTTGCTGAGGTGATTGATCGTGATAGACAAATATCTTGCAGAAATCGCAAAAACAGGCGGGTTCTGGTACCGGCTCCTACCGTATATAGAGTTTCAGGACCCCAGATACGGGAAGGTCTCTCTGACAAAAGAGCTCGCTCAGAAAATCGAGGAGAACTTCAAGAACGGGATCCCCTCGTATGAACTCTCGCTGGACATCGATCACGGGAAAGATCCGAACCATCCCGGCGCCTACGGAAAGATCACCAAGGTCGAGGCCAGAGACGACGGACTGTGGGTCTACTCCGAACCGGATCAAGAAGGCGTGGAACTCATCAAGAGAAAGAAGTTCAAATACATGAGCGCCACATATGCAGAGAAGTACATGGACAAGAAGACCGGCAAAGACGCAGGACCGGTCCTTAGAGGAGCTGCTCTCACAAACATGCCAGCGGTGCCGGATATGGAGCAGATAGTCTACTTTTCAGAATTTGAGAAAGAGGAGGAAATAGGAATGGAATTCAAAGATCTCTTTGAGAAGGCTCAAAAGGAACTCTCAGATCTTAGGGCAGAGAAAGACAAGAAAGAAAAGGAACTCTCCGAGACTCTCGCGACACTGAACAAGGAGCTCTCCGAAGCCAGAACGAGACTTGAGGCTCTTGAGAAAGAGAAGAAAGAAGCCGAAGAGAAGCACTTCTCTGAGAAAGTGAACAACTGGGCAAAGGGTTGGACCGATAAGGGAGTCAAGCCGGCTGTCCTCGAGAAGATCAAGCCGGAGCTCAAGAAAGAAGATGATCTTAAGTTCTTCGACGACATTCTCGAGAACACTGAAAAAGTCCCGCTTGGCCAGAGCGGTTCACAAACTGGCGGCGAAGACGAGCTCAAGAAGATTGCCGACGGAATAGCCGGCAGAGTGAACAAACAATCATAATAAAAGGGAGTGAAAAGAAATGCCTGAAGGAATCACTTACCAGGACAGCAGTTTCAAAAAGGTAGTTTCCTTAGTCCACCCCGACGTCAGACAGAGCTTCAATGTCATTGGCGGAGTCGGCGGATCGAAGATCGAAGCGGGGACTATCTTTGGAAAGATAACCAGTGGGGAAGACGCGGGAAAAGTAAGGCCTCTCGGCGTAAGCTACTTAACTCAAGCCGAAGGAAGTGCGACAAGCACCTTCAAGGTCGCTGACGCTTCAGTCTTCAAAGTCGGTGATTCAGTGACAATCGGTGGCGGCTCGGCTGTTGCTCTAACAGGAGTCGACGTTGAAAACAACACGATCTCAGTTGGCACAGAAGACGCTCAGACAGCTGACCTAAATGACGCCGTAGAGATTCAGGACGGTTCTGATGAGGCCTTCGCAATTTCGATCGAGCCGATCGATGTCTCCAGCGCCGCCCAGCCGGTCTCCCTGATAATCCATGGGGCTGTGTACGCCGAAGCGATCACCAACTCCCTTCTCGCGTCACAGTTAGCCACTGCCAAGAGCGATCTCTTCTCCAGACTCTGGTTCGTTGAATCATACTAATAAGGAGTGAAAAGAATGGCAACCATCCCAGATGTTTTTCATTATCGGACATTGACCGAAGCTATAAAGCAGATTAAACCGGTCCCGAGGCTTCTAGTGGACTTGCTTCTCAAGAGTCCGCGGTCTAATCCGGCCAAGTACGCCGCGACTAAGACAATAGAGTTCGACATCAAGAGAGTGGGTCCGATCCTTCCAAGATTCGTGAAGAGGACGAGCCCGGCACCTGCTAGGAACCTCAAGAACTACACTCATGTGACACTCGAACCACCCACGGTGAAGTTCTACGACGACATAACCTACGACGAGATCTGGACGATGAGGGACGCTGGAGAACCACTTACCCAGGTACAGATGGACCACCTAAGCAATTGGATAGCGGACACTCAGAAGGAACAGAGAGAATCCATAACCGCTGCGTGGGAGTGGATGCTCGCCCAGATCCTCTTGACGGGGAAGGTCACCTATTCAGGAACCGACACGAAGTTCGAGTACGACTTCAACATGGACTCGGGCTTCATGGGAGAGTCTTCCGACTGGTCCGATCCGACTTCG
The DNA here is from genome assembly GCF_035363035.1 of Mesotoga sp. Taxonomy (NCBI): domain Bacteria; kingdom Thermotogati; phylum Thermotogota; class Thermotogae; order Kosmotogales; family Kosmotogaceae; genus Mesotoga; species Mesotoga sp. The sequence goes on from NZ_DAOSEH010000078.1 coordinate 3,335, forward strand.
AAGGCTCCTCTCACAGATCTCAGGGAGTGGAGAGTCGAAATGGCAAAAGAGACGGGGGTCATGCCGACTTTAGCTTTCGTTACGCCTGATGTCGCCAAGGTCCTCATCGAGAACACCGCTCTCGAAAAACTCATGGACAACAGGAGGATCGAAGCCGGAAGTCTCACCTATGACTTCCCGTTCATAGGAAACATTCAGGGTCTGAACATCTATGAGTTTAATGAAACCATAGTGACCGAAGCCGGTTCAGAAGTCGATCTTCATGGGGCGAGCGATCTGTGCATACTCACCTCGCCAGAACTCTTCAAGCCCTTCTATGCTGCCTCGTTCAGCGAGAACGGGCCGGTCCTGGGAGAGATCTACGCTTACTCGGAGAACATCGTGAATCCCGGAGGCAAGAGAGTCTTCGCCGAGAGCCATGGCCTGCCTGTGATACTTCACTCAAAGGGTGTCATAAAAGCTGCAATTACAGTGGCCTAAGGGCTGATGCCTTATGATCGACGTTGATGCTTTTGTCCTGAGTTTTCCCGAAAGCATCAGGGCAAAGATAGTCGATGATGTCCTTGAAGCGGTCGAGGGTTTCCTCTCTGAAGGGGAGACCCTGGCTTCTTCAATAGAGGCATCTACAAAGATCAGAGAGAAACTCGCAATTCTCTACGCTAAGGCTCAGACCTACGAAAAGCTCTCAATGCTGGAACTGGCTCAAAACACTTTTGCGCAGTACTCACAACTCGTAGCCCAGGTTCAGGCCGAACGTAGATTGAATACTCAGGTCCCTCAAGTCCAACCCGGTCCGGCTTTTGCTATGGAGTCAAACGATCAAGTGTTCACAAGCGAAGAGTTGGAAAAGTGGTGATCGAATGCAGATAGAAGTCAGGACAGAAAAACTCGACACGCTCTTGAATCAATATCAGAAAAAGCTTGGTGACCTGACACCAGTGATGAGGGACAGCGCCAACGTGATGCTCTCATCCGTTCATAAAAACTTCGACGAAGGCGGCAGACCTGATAAGTGGCCGGATCTTGCTGAAAGCACTAAGAGACGCAAGATCAAGTACAAGGGAACGGCTTATCCGATGCTCGTGTTCTCAGTGAATGTCCCTTCATCTAGGGGCGGGAGAGGCTACCGGACCAAGAAGCTGAGACAGAGCATACACCCCCAGTGGGGAAAGGACTACGCGAAAGTAGCGACAAACGTTGACTACGCAGTCTATCACCAGGAGGGCTACGGTGTACCAAAGAGGGCTTTTATGGTCTGGCAAACGCAGGATATCAGGAATATCGAAGATCTCTTCGGGAGGTATTTCAGATGACTGAGGATCAGATTATACACGTAAGGGAGAACATTCTTGATTCTCTGGAAACCTATCTTCAAGAGAACGGGTTAAGGGAATACCTTGGCGTAGCCTCGATAGAGTATGTCCGCCATGCTCCAAAACTCGACGTTTGGGATCATTACCCCACTGTGGTCATCACGCCGTCTTCTTCTCAGCCTCTCCAAGCGGTGGGGATCAGAGACCTCCGTGAATTTCTCGTGGAAGCGACAGCTCTCTTCAAATCCGAATGGTTTGACTGGGATATTCAGAGGCAGCAAGTTCGATTCTCGGGATTCATGCATGCGAAGTTCGCGTCTATGAGGTTCCCTGTTCAGGACGGAGAGATCACGAGACACTATCTGTGCACTTTCGAAGACGAGAGTTACCTAGATTATTCTGAGCTCCCCGATTTCCAAGTCAAGGCCGTCGGGGTCAGGTTGAGGTTCAGAATTCAGTAGAAGGAGTGAAGAATTATGGCTCTCACCGGAGCTGATGTATATGCAAGGATAATCAAAGGAGAAACAACATACGATTGTGGGCTGGTCTCAGACGCCAAACCAGCCATCAAGACCAGCACACTTCAGAGGAGCGGCATAGGAAATATAACAAAGGCTAGAATCAATGCGCACGACTACGAATGCAGCTGGTCCGGAGATGTACCGGATGCCACACTTCTGGCTGCTCTATTGGTCAAGGACAATGTCTTCGATGTCCAGCTCCACGATATAGAACTCGAAGACGCTGTCGTGAAGACTCTTAGACTCGCCTTCGATGAGAGAAATCCTCTCACATATGCCGTAGATTTTGTCGGCAAGGGCATGGGCAGCATCACCGCGCTAACGTCGTCTGATGTCGAGTACGTGAAAGGCTTCTTCGTCATGTCTGATGCGTCCATCTCGTTCTCCGGCTCAAGCGATACTGTTATAAAGGTTGACGTGTCGGCCAGCAGAGAAGTTAACGCCATACGCGGAGCTTCGCTCGATCCTCAGGATTTCTCCAAGGGGCCGTTTGTCTTCGAGGGAACTGTCACCGTTTCTCCATCGTCCTCATTTGCCGATGTGCTTGTGGGGGAATGGCTTCCTGAAGATACACCCTTCACGCTCTCAGCAGCTTTCTCCGCTCAGTTCTATGACGAGAATGGTGATCCTCTTGCAAGCCAGACTACTGTCACAATCGTTTGCAGTGGAATGGTGGCCAGTGAAACGTCCGTAAATCTCGGAGCTACCGGACCCGTTGAGATCCCGATAAAGATGAGCATTGAGAGTGTGACTATTTCCTGATGGAGGTAAACGATGAAGCATGAAATCATAACGCCTTTCTACCGTAAGACTGTGAAGATCAACGAGTACAACGTCACCTTCAAACCGCTTCCCGGGTCTAAGGTCTATTTATTGGCTCCGGCTCTGAAGCTCGCTCCGAAACTTGAGGCCGGTGGGCTCGACCTAACGGAGGAAGAACTTGATGCTGTGCTTTCCCTTGCGGAGGCTGTTATAGACTCATGGGACTTCGGACCAGAAAAAGGGGAAGTGCTAGAAGTCACAAAAGAGAACATCGGTCTCTTCCAGTTCGCGGATCTCATGAAAATCCTGACAAACTCAATAATGATGGCCTTTCCAAAGGGTGAACTGGAAGATTTTCCCGAAGGCTCCGAAAAGGAGCAGAAGACGATTACGAAATCCTGATCTGGAAGATCTTTGCACAGTCGGCGTGGTTAATGGGGAGTCTCCCCTGGGGATGGGAGACTCCCATTGTCACTTTAATCAAACTATTCAAAGCTCAAGGAGAGGTTGTCTATGGCGGCAAAAGCTGAAGTCTCTATTGTCTTGAGAGCTATGAACTATGCCTCGGATGAACTGAATAAGGTCAAAGAGCAGACGCGAGGTTTGCGAGAAGTCGGATCGCAGCTTCAGCAGACCGGTCTAACCATGATGGGCTGGGGTGCAGCCATCGCCGCTCCTTTTGGTCTCGCTTTGAAGCAGTTCATGGGCTTCGAAGAAGAGATGAGAAACGTCAACGCTGTTATGCAGGGAAGTGAAACCGACTTTCAGGAACTGTCGGCCACTATCAATGAAGTTGCGATGAACTCTTCGTTCATGACTAGAGAGATCGCATCGGCCGCTTACGCGCTCGCGTCTGCAGGAAAGAAGAAAGAAGACATACAGGCAATGATAGGTCCGGTTTCAAACCTCGCAGAAGCCATGCACTCAGATCTCAGACCGACGGCGGAGCTTGTTACCGACACTCTCGACCAGTTTGGAATGACTGCAGAAGAGACGGCAAGGGTAGTCGATATTTTCGCGACTTCAGTAGGGAGCTCGCCGGAGACACTGGAAAGGCTCGCTTACGGAATGAGATACGCTGGTTCGACGGCGGCAGGATTCGACTACTCTCTAGAAGAGACCGTCGCAGCCCTTATGGCATTCGAGACCGCGGGTATCCACGGTGAGCAGGCAGGAACCACTCTAAGGAACGCTCTTGCCAGGCTGGCCGCTCCCACAAAGGACGTCGTCGACGTATTGAAAATGTACGGTCTCACGATTGAAGATGTGAATCCCGCGCAACACTCTTTCGTTGAGATCCTCGAGGCCATGCGAAGGGCCGGGGTCGATACGACAGGAGCATACGAGATCTTCGGTACCGAGATCGGAGGAAGGATGGCGGCCGCCATAGAGACCGGTGCTGAGAAGATCAAAGAATTCACTGCAATGCTTGAGGACTCCTCAGGCGCTGCCGAAAGAATGAAAGACGAGCAACTTAGCTCGCTTGCGGGTCAGTTCAAACTCTTGAAGTCGTCTCTAGAGTCTCTAGGAAATTCCTTTGCGGCCCTATTCAAGGACGAAGTTGCAAAGGCTCTCAACTGGATCAAAGGGCTAGTGACGTGGCTAAACAATCTTGATGAAGGCACGAAGAAGCTGATAGTGAACACCGCTAAATGGGGATCCCTTATTCTAGTTGGAGCGGGTGCGATAAATTTCCTTACCGGCACTGTCATGAAGACGATTGCCTCGTTCAAGAGCTGGGGATCTATTGTAGGAAGCGTGATAAAGCTTCTCTCGGGCAAAGTAGCAGCAGCCGGAGCGGCAGGACAGGCTTTGACTACTCTGTCGGGAACAGCCGCGAGCACCGGAGCCTCGCTTGCCGGTGTCGGTTCTTCAGCGGCTGGCGTTGGAGCGAAACTACTCGCTTTTGCGACCGGTCCGGTGGGAATAACAATCGCGGCGATTGCTGGAATAACCGCTGGCGCCATCGCTCTCTACAAAGTTATGGATAATCTTTCTAAGGACTGGTTCAAATCGGACCTAGAGAAAGCACTTAACCAAGTTAGAGAGACGGCCGATGGGACAGTTGAGACGATGGAAGAGGTCTCGAGAAGATTCTCGAATCTCTCATCACAGGCGAGCAATGAGACAAAGAAACTCTCAGGGACAATCTCAGGCACCTTCTCCCAGCTGGAAGACGCTGTCAGAGGATTCGACCAGATAAACTCCACCGTTGCAGTCAAAGCGGCAATGAACATGCAAAAGATTGCAGAAGAGGCTGGATACACAGGAAACGCCTTCAGAGATCTCGCGAAAGAGTTCTCGGGGAGCCTCACTCTATCGTCTGAAGAAGTTATCTCAAAGCTCAAGAAAGTGATGGAAGAAGTAGATGCGGTTGCTTTGGATACTGAAGCCACGAACAACAGAATAGTCGAGTCTATTAAGACAGCGAATGAAGCCATGGCACAAAGCACCGCCGAGTCCCAGTCGGTTCTTGCAAACCTTGTGAGTTCTTACGACAAAGTGACCGAGTCAATTGTTGAAGCTGCCGGCCAACAGGTCAAGGCAATAGACATGGTGTCTTTCCAAGCCGTTGGTTCAGTGGAGGCTTTTGTCACGATGATGGAAAGGCAGAAAACGAGTGCGACCGACGCCTCGAATGAAGTCGGTATAGCACTCGGGAGAGTTGTCATTGCGATGGCTGAACAAGGGAAAGTGGCCAAAGACCAAGTTGCCGGTCTAAAGGAACTATATGACGCTTATGACAGGCTCTCTAAAGAGCTTGAAACTGCTGAAGAAAGGTACGGAACGAATTCTTCGCAGGCGGATAGTCTTCGCAGCAGTCTGAACACTCTCAAGGGAGAGATAGCTTCTCTTGGTTGGTCTGCCGGAGAGAGCGCAGTCAAGTTTGGAGATGTGAAAGAGATACTACAGCAAACAGCGACAGAGGTTCAGAAGACTGGCAAGAATATAAATGAATTTCTGTACGGGAGCGAGAACTTCGCAGCCACTAAGGAAGAAGCCCTCCAGAGAGTACGCACGCAGTTCAAAGCGACCGAGACCGATTCACTGGGTTTAGTGAACGCTTTCAACAAATTGACAAAGCCCGCAAAGATGTTTGGAAATGATGTGGACGTAATGGGCGTTGCCCTCGCAGACCTTGAAATCGAACTCTATAAAAGCGGTGTCCTTACTAACAACCAGACTTCATGGCTTGTCAGTTTATCTGAGCAAATTGCCTCTACCAGAGAGGAATACAGAAAAGCGATCTCGACTTACGGAGAGAACTCCAGAGAAGCAAACGCGCTTAAAACTTCTCTTCAAGAACTGGAAGTCGTGTACGGAAGGAACGGGAAGTCGGCGGCAAAGGCCATTTTCGATACATATGGCTTTGGCGAAACTCTCATATATCTCCAGAAGAGTCTGGGACTTACGAGCGATGCTTTTGCGAAGCTCCTCGGCATTGCAGATGTAAACATACTGTCTCAAGACGCGAAGAGCATAAACGAGCAGTGGAAGAAAGTCCAGGAGGGTTCGGGCTTTGCCTCTGATACTCTGAAGTCTATCCAGAATCAGTCGAAGGAGACTTCTGCAAAGTTGACAGAGATGGCCGATGCGGTTACAGATACATTCGACAAGCAGAAGAAGGCAATAACATCTTTGAGAGAGGAACTGGATACGCTCAAGACGAAACAGGTCGAATACCTGGATGCTCTCGCCAACGCAGAAGCCGAGGGAGATTCAGAATCGATAGAGAAGTATAGAAAACGCCTTCAGGAGACGGCCGAAGCTGCCGGGTCACTTGCAGAACAGATTGAAGACCAGAAAGACCAGATGCTTCTTTTCTATCAGACATTTGAAGACAACGCAGGAAAGGCAGATGACTTCGGGAGATCTCTCAAGGGGATAGAGCCTGAGTTGAATGAGTTTGCCGGCGCTCTCAAAGCTGTTGAAGAGGAATTCCAAACGACATGGGGAAACATTGTCGGTGCGTCGAAGGACGGAGCTGATGCTGTCATAGCTGAGTTCAAGAGGGCGAGCGACGAAATTGTCGGCCACTCGATCGTACCTGATATGAGAAAAGCTGTTCTAGCAGAGATGCTGCAGCTCTCATCTGGCATGAATGATGTGGCTGGTCAAGGGGTCGCAAACACGGTAGCCTCTTTCTCTGACCTCTCGAAAGAACTGACCAACTATCTTGCTCAAATGAGAAAAGAAGCCGGTTCTTTCTCTCTTGACAGTCTTTCGGAAGTGGCTGGAGATTTGCCGGCCTATTTCTCCGATCTTTCCTTGGAAGCAGAAAAAGCGTTGGGTGGTGTGAAAAAATTCTATGACCTCCGATGGCTTGACGAGTCATCAACGAGGACAAAACACACTGCGGAAAACATTACATCTGTTCTGCAACAGTTGAAAAGAGAAACTGACGACATTTCAAGAGAGCTTGGAGAATTCATGCCAAACGGCGGCGATCTGACTGTCCCTA
>NZ_DAOSEH010000079.1:0-10267 GCF_035363035.1 Mesotoga sp.
GAAATTCGTCATCGATATCAATCTGATGGGTGTTATCTACGGCACTTACACGGCCATTCCGATAATGAGGAAACAGGGTTCGGGCCACATAGTAAACACGGCCTCCATCGCGGGCCTGGTCCCTGTGCCATACCAGGCATTGTACGCCGCCACCAAGAGCGCGGTGAAAACCATGAGCGAATCGCTGCAGTACGAACTCGAAACCGATGGCCTTCAGTTCAGCGTAATCTGTCCCGGCAATGTCCGTACGGCTATATTCGGCAACCTGACGCCTCCACCCGATTCAATAAGCGTCGATGAGGCGGTCGAATACATCTTCGACGAGATGGAGAAAAAGGCTCTCCTGATAGTACTGCCCCAGGCGTATCGAGATTTCGACATTGCCTACAGAACCAACAGGGAAGAATTCGACAAGTTTATCCGCCAGCTGGGTGCCGAAAGACGGGAAAACTATCGCACGAAGGGAATCTATTATTGATATGAGTAAATTCCGGTTGTTCAGCAGGGCCGATCTCCAGCTGGAGGTAGTGATACTGATAATCGCGGGCTTGATCGTGTCGATAACGGGCATTTTACTTTTTCCCGTCGCGACAGGATCGCTTCCTTATTACGAGAACGGCCTGTACGGTCTGCTTCTGGTAATGTTCGCGCTCCAGATCGTATCGCTGGGGAAGACTCCCTTCGGAGATATGAACCGCTCCTGGCTTCTTGTCGCCACCGGTATCGCCGTCGCAGCCGTGGGAATAGTGACCTGTTTCGTTCCGGATATTTTCAGCGAGATACCGCGACTGCTCCTCATGCTTTTTTTCGGCCCGGGAGGTTTTTTGCTGTTCATGCAAATGGTTCTTTCCAGGGACAGGCTGACGAACTGGTTGAAATACGGCGGGATCTTTCGCCATCTGATCGCCGGTTGCTCGCTGGTCTATCTTCTCTCGATGGTGATAGCTTTGCTTCTGTTGAACCGTAACTTGCTCACAACACAGGCAACCGCGGCTGTCGTGCTGGCCTACGGGGTGTCCATAATCTATCTGGCTCTCGTTCTGCGTAAAATCTATCTGGCCTACCCCCAGGCCGAAAAGAAAGGCGGGGAAAGGGTCGATCTTCCCATGGACAGGGCGATGATTTTGCTTACCGGCGTTTTCATGGTACTGCTGGGTCTGTTGCTCATCCCTGTCAACCTCGGAATACTGCCCTTCTCCGGGAGCGCACAGCTGGGACTGCTTATGGTCTTCTTCTCCGTTCAGATGCTGGCCTCCGGCAGCACACCGATAGGTCCCTTCCCCCGCACCTGGCTCATGATTCTCCTCGGACTTCTGTTCGCGGCGCTGGGAACCATCTCGTGCATGATACCCGAAATCCTCGTTTCCCCGCTGACCGTTCTTATAGGTATTCTAAACATCCTTGGAGGTCTGATCAATCTGGGAAAGTTTGCTTTTCAGAGCCTGAAAGGCAGAGGAAAACCGCAGGCTTCGCTACCTCCGATCGTACACAGACTCGTGTTGACTCAACTTGTTCTGAGCCTTCTTTCGATAGTGTTCGGGACTTCGATGCTGATTTCATCTCTCCTTCCAGGTCTCGTTATAGGCATAGTATTGACGGCCAACGGAGTGGTACTGCTGTATCTGCTGTACACTCTCTCGGTCATCGACAGGATGAGCAAAGCTGTGGAGAACACCAAATAGTCTCGGTCTAGAATGAACCACTGTTTTGTATATTTGACATGAAAAAAAGCATACCGCAGAGGCGGTATGCTTTTTATGCTCCATTTATCTTGTGGATAAATCGGTCGAGCCGGAGAACTCTTCAAACCCCGCTTCCCCGGCCGTTGAGTAGCCAGGCTGCAAGGCGGTGATAACCACGTTGTCTATGTCGGCCCAGCTGCAAACCTCATTTGTAAACGTCAGGAACGAGAAACTGGTCATACTGAACGTGCCGGTGAGATACTCCGTCCTTCTCAAAACATCGTTAACATAGACCCGGTAGTAGTTCTGACCGGCGTTGAGATCGAAATAGATATAGATATCGTACCAGGTGTTCGAGGTCACATTCATGATCTTGGTGAAAACTCCCGTACTTTCGTTCCAGGAATACATACCGTAACCGCTTCCCATGTCTCCTAGACATACGTATGGAACCCAGCCGGTATTGTCTCTGAACCCGATACTACCATTCGCGGCGGCCCTTAGATAGAACTGGACAGTTCCCTTCTTCAGAGCCGAAATATTTCGAGATATCCTCGAATTGCCTGCTTCATTAGAGTCGACGAACGTGAGCCCTTTCGAGCCACCGTAGCCGAGATTGACAGAAATATACGAGTATCCCGGATCAATTTTTGTGTATGTCGCCCAGGGGAGAGTTGCGGCGCTCAAATTTCCCAACGGACGCGATTCGAAGCTGTCGTTGACTATCGTGTAGGGCTTTGTCGAAAAAGCCCATATGGGGCCGGTCTTGGTGTTGACGCCGTCCTTGGCCACTATTTTCCAGTAGTAAGTTGTGTTGCTCAGCAACCGGCCTTGTTGTAAGTGGTCGAGGTCAGGTTCGAAGCGTAAATTGGCGGATTTGAAGCCGTTCCAAAATAAAGATCGTACGTTACGCTATCGCCGTCGGGATCTCCGCCGGTCCACGAAAGTGTGAGATTGGGATAATTCTGGTTGGTGGCGTTGTTCGCAGGCGATGGATTGGATGGAGTGTTTGGCGCTCCTTTGACGGTGATAGTGAAACTCGTGCTTGACTGCCCTTTTCCGTCAGAGGCGCTTATGGTAATTGTGACCACGCCTATCGACCCGCTGACCGTCCAGCTGTAAGTGTTTCCCGATATCGTTCCCGGTCCGCTCACTACAGTGAAGACAAGTGGATCGCCGTCGGGATCGGAACAGTAAGTCGAAAGATTGATGTTGACCACCTGTCCGATATTTCTGATTATGTTGGGAATCAAGGTCCACAACGGCAGCTTGTTGAGAAAGGGACAACCTGTGAGCATTATCAAAAGCGGAATTACCAGTAGAGCCAGATATCTTCTCTTCATACCAACACCTCCTCGCGAATGTGTGAAGCGAGCAATACCGATATTCGCAACCTGCGCCTTCTGATTTGATCTAACCGATTCTAAACCCAAAGTATCAATACTGATGCTCTTTTATAGAGTGCTCGCTCCACCCGGTCGAGAAAAATATTCCGACCCGGCGTTTATGAAGCCTGAGAAGCTCTACTCATGCAAAGATGATGACTCGCAGAGTCGATTTTCTTAAAGAGCTACCAGTCGACAATGGCCTCAAAGAGTTCGGTGTTGCCAGGTACGATTCCCATCAAAGTCCCGTGGAAAGCGTAAGCGCTCGAAATGGCGACGACCTTGCCCCCGTTGACACTGGATGCCGCGACTATTGGTATCGGATCGGAGGCCTGTGGAATCGAAGCCTGTTCTTCAAGCGATGAAACATACGTCAGGAAAACGGCAGAGTTCTCAGCATAGACGACAGCGGAGGCGTTTCCCTCTACTGTGAGCTTTGTCGTGAACATCATCGCGATTTTGTTCGATAAAGTTGAAGCTATAGGATGAGCGCCGAAATTATCGGATGTTATCACGAGCTTGTTGCCGCCGATGTTGTTTACAGTATCCGTTACCAGCCCCCACACGAAGCCTATACCGGTGTTCAGTCCGTCTGAAAGGGCATCGAGGAAGAAGGTGCTTGACGGCGGTACTTCGACGAGCAAATCCATCATTATTATTTTGCCTTTCTTGCCGAGCTGGGCGTTGAGAGCGGCTATCTCGGTCGGTGTGTAGGCCTGGAGGGGCATCGATAGAATCACAATTGCGTAGTTCTGTGGATTGAATCCCGCCTCCGACGAGTAAGCCACTTCATAGCCTCTCGAATAAAGGATGGTAATTATGCCCTCGAAATAATCGCTTGAAGCGCTTGTGGAATACTCATCGATCGAACTGGCGAAAATATTGTTGTGGGTATCGTCGATCAAAACAGCCTTCGGAAGCGGTTTGACTCTGGGAAAGCAGCCTGATATCGTTAACAGCATTACTGTGCAGACTACAAGTACCAGTAATCGTTTCATTTTCTCACCTCCCATCGAGATCATACAAGCGAAAGAAAGAGATGATCAATAAGGATCGAAGTATGGGTTATTAAACCGGTCAAACGAAGGTTCATTTGTGGACGAAAAGATTGCGAAAGCAGTTAAAAAAACAGTCGATGGTTATGAATAATGTTTGTTTATGAGTACGATTCGATTTATTCCTCAATATCAATACTCAACAGACACAGTGCCGAACTAGAAAAAGCGATACGGAAATATCGGGCGATCACTAGGTTAGTGCGGCCTATCACCAGTCCATAAATCGCCTTTCGTGGATGGTATAATCATCGTACACTTTATAAACCCTGAGGGAGTGTGATCGAATTGGATAGAGTAATCGTTGTGGGAAACGTGAATGTCGATATCATAGCCGGATCGATCGACAGGTGGCCCGCCTGGGGTACGGAAATTGGAGTGGATTCCATAGAGGTCAGGATAGGCGGCCAGGCGGCAAATTCAGCCGTGGTGCTTTCTCGACTCGGTTTTCCGGTGGAAGTTGTCACGGTCGCAGGGGATGATTTCATCGGTAAAGGTTTTAGGGCAAGGTTCTCCGAGCTGGGCATAGATGTATCTAATTTCGAGTTGCTGAAGGGCAGGACACCCTTTTCCATAGCCATCACTCACAGCAGTAACGAGAGAAGCTTCTTCAGCAACGAGAGCGTCATGAGATCTCTCGATGTCGATTTTGTGGCCGACAGGCTGCGAGGAACAAAGGGCGCCCACATTCTTTTTTGCGGGATCAATGTACTCAGAGGCTTGCATGAAGATAAATTGAGATCGCTTCTGGATGTACTTAAAGAAGACAACACCCTGTACCTCGATACGGGCTGGCCGACGGACGACTGGGATTCCTTCAGACCGAAGGTTCAAAACCTGCTCAGTTCCGTCGATTGGTTCCTGCCAAACGAGGCCGAATTCCTGTCTCTCATGCAGTTAGAGTATCTGGAAGAGGCCGGTCAAATATACAAGAGCGACTACACTAGCAGGGCTCTCATAAAAATGGGTTCCAGAGGATCGATGCTGATGGGTAAGGATCAATGCGAGTTTCACCATGCGGAGAAAACCGGGGACATCATCGATACGATCGGTGCGGGAGATGCCTTCAACGCGGGATTTATTTCCGGCCTGGCCGGCAATGGAAAGATAGATATCGCCACCGCTCACACAATCGCAAAAGACTGGATAGAAGGCAAGTACAGGGCGTATATTACCTTCTGATCTCTGTCCCGTAGCGAAAGAGTCTTTCGACAGGCCGTGGGACGATCGATCTGTGAGTTATAATATCGTCGAATAATCGATTCGGGAGAGATTGCCATGGTTAAAGTGGTAACGGATAGTTCCTGCGACCTGCCTTTAGAACTCATCGAGTCTAACGGTATCACCTTTGTCCCCATGAATGTCGTGGTCGACGGCAGATCATACAAAGAGGACATAGATATCACGCCCCGGGAGTTCTGGAAGCTGATGAGCGAATCAAAAACGCTTCCAAAGACCTCCCAGCCTTCTCCGGGCGAGTTCGCCGATATCTTCAACTCGATCCAGTCCGAAGGCAATACGCCGCTCTGCATAACCATATCGTCAAAACTGAGCGGTACCTACCAGTCGGCGCAGATCGGTGCGCAGTTGAGTGGAAACAGAGCCGTCGTTTTCGACTCTCTCGCAGGCTCTCTGTCTCATGGAATCCAGGTTATTACAGCTTCCAGAATGGCTCTCCAGGGAAAGAGCGTGGATGAGATACTCCATACAATAGAAGAGTGTCGCAAAAACGTCAGGATCATCATTCCGTTGCTGACTCTGGAGAACATAATCAAGGGAGGCCGTCTCAGCAAGTTTCAGGGCGGTCTCGCAAACATTCTGAATATAAGGATAATCCTTCACGGCGTCGAGGGAGAAGTGAAACTCTACAAAAAACTTCGGGGCTCCAACCGCTTCAGACAGGCTATAATCGACCTCATAGACGAAGCCTCCCGCGAGGGGAAAAAGCTCTTCGGGATCACGCATGTGGACAACCCGAAAGACGCCGGTTACTTCGCCGACGAGATAAAAAAGAGGATCCCCGAGGCCGAAGTGATCGTCGGAACGATGGGACCCACCATCGCGACTTACGCCGGCATCGGGGGATTGATTCTCGCTCTTTGAGGATTACCTTACGTCCTCTCTTACTATCTGTATCATCTCTTCGGAAATGACCGGAATCTCCTGACCATCTGAACGCTCATCTCACAGATACAAATACCCGTCGTTTTATAACGATCGCGCTTTTTTTACCAAACCGTAGCGAGCCTTAAGAAACTCGCCCGATCCACTGTGGTGTCTAAATGGAAAGCATTTCCGGGAGTTGTACTCGTTGGCAAATTCTAAGAGAGTTTTCAGATCGGTTCTTTCGGATTTCAAAGCCTCGGCTTTGAGTCTGGCTACATTCTCTATCCTGTCGAAATTCGTAGTCGCTTCGCTCTCGATTCCGGCGGTGGCTCTTTTTCTCAGATCTCTCGTATCGATGCCGGTGAGGTCGAAATCAGGAAGCTGGGAGTTTTTCGAGTACTCGGGGAGCTTTCCGGGCGTGGTTCTGGTGATGATCGTCGTCTTCTTCTGGTTGGTAGGTTTTCTGGTCGAGCAGAGCGGACTGCTTCTCATCGCTTCGGTAAAAGTCCGGGGAGGTGTTCCCAAAATCAGAGAGGTGTTGTTGAAGTTTCTCAGAACCGCGCCAAGGATAGTGGGCCTTTCCTCCTTCCAGGCCGGCGTTTACACCCTCTGTTTCGTTCCTCTCCTTGCAGTCTTCGCTTTTGTAACAAGAAATATCATCGACTCCGGCAACGGTGGATATCCCTCTTTCTTCACAGGCTTTTTCGGTTGGTTGCTCGCGGCAGCCTCTCTGCTGGTTCTTGTAAGGTTGATGCTCAGCTGGCTTTTCGCTATGCACTTCGGTCTGCTCTGCCGGGAGAAATTTTTGAAGGCCCTTGGATCTAGCAAGAAACTTGTAAAAGGAAACAGAATGAGACTGGCGCACATTCTGGGGCGTTTCTGGCTCTTAACTGTGGTGATCCTTCTGGTATTTTCTCTCGCCTTCAGGGGGGGCCGCGAACTTATGGTCAGTTACAGCAGAGAACCGACATCTTTCAATATATTCAGACTCTCGCTCTTCGCTTCCGCTGAAACGGTTTTTATCACAGTCTTCTGGATAGTCGTCGCGGGACTGTTTTCAATACTGGTTACCCGCCTCTTCCTTGAACTGGTTGCCGAAAACAACCTTGAAGCTCTTGAGGAGGCAGGAACTTATTTGTCTAAAGAGCCGAAGATACAGAAAAGACCCTGGATTCTATTGTTGTTAGGTCTTTTCGCGTTCCAGGCGACTTATTTCGATTATTATGGAAAACTCCTGGTGGAATCGGAGGTCGATCTTCCACTGGTGACCGCCCACAGGGGGAGTTCTTTGAAAGCCCCTGAGAATACCATGAGCGCTATAATTCAGGCCGTACACGACGGTGCCGATATCATAGAAATCGATGTCCAGCTGACAAGTGACGGCCACGTAGTGTTGAACCACGACAGAACGCTCTCCAAAGTTGCCGGAGTAAGCAAGAGCGTCCCCGAGATGACTCTGGAGGAGATAAAGGCGATAGACGTCGGGAGGAGATTTTCAAGAAACTTCGCGGGCGAGAGAATCGCGACACTCGAAGAAGTTATCGAGTATATGAACGAGGTCGATACGAAAATAAAACTCAACATAGAGCTGAAGGACTACGAAAAAACGCCCATGATCGTTCAGGCTGTCCTCGATACCCTTGAGAAGCATGAATTCACGGAGAGAATCGTGATAACTTCTACAAGCAGGGACCGATTGGCAGCCGTGAGAGAGAGCGACCCTGCCATTCGGATTGGACTGATAGTCACTTACATAACCAGAGATCTCTGGTCGCTGGATGTGGATTTCTACAGCGTGTCTTCTACCATACTGAACGGAGCCTTCATGATACGCGCGCGTTCCTATGGCAGAGATGTGCACGTTTGGACGGTAAACGATACCGAGTCGATGATGCGCTACACAAGCATGGGAGTCTCTTCCATAATCACAGACAGGCCCGAGACGCTTTCACAGCTTCTGATCAGAAAAGCACAGCTCTCGATATTTCAGAGAAGAGTCCTCGCGGTCCTCTCATTCTAGGATCATCATTACCCACAAGTTAGAAGGCGTTCTGGAGTACGGGAAGGCGAGTGTGATAGAATAATTTTAGAGTTTGCAGCGGGATTGGATGTGGGGCTTATGGGAGTGTACGCGGTCGTGACGGCCGATGTTGTACGTTCAAGAGAGCACGATCTCTCTCTGGAGATTTTGAAGGAAACGCTTGAGGGTTTCGCCAGCGGGCTTCTGGTGAAGCCTTTTTCCGTATCGCGTGGCGATGAGCTACAGGCCGTTCTCTCAGATTTAGAAGCGCTCCCGATGCTTTTAAGGCGTTTGAGGTATTGTGTCCTACCACTGCGTCTTAGAATAGGCGTAGGTATTGGTTTCATAGAGGATTCTGCTTTTCTGAAGGCCGGAAGCTCCTGGGATATGAGCGGGAAGGTCTTCTTCGATGCTAGGAGCGCTCTCGACGGGGCGAAAAAGTCGAAAGACGCGCAAACCGTTGTCGCCTGCGAAGAAGAGAATCTCAGGCTTTTTCTTAACACCGTTTTCATACTCAAAGACGCGATCGAGAGTGACTGGACCGAAAAGCAGTGGGAAGCAGTCCATACTTACGAGAGAGAGGGAACTTACGAGAGGGCCGCCACGGCTCTCGGCGTTACAGCGCCGAATGTTCAGAACCACTGCGCAAAGGCGAAATGGAACGCGATTAAGTCGGTGGAGACCAACATGTCCGCGGCTTTGCGTGAGAGGTTTTCCGGTATATAAATCTATATAGATTTATATATTGAATATAAACCTATTTAAGTTTATTTATGGGCAATAAAACCCCCGGGATTTAAAAGGAGGATCGATGCCGCTACTTTTATCGGTACTTGCACATTTACTGGCCGATTTCATTTTCCAGACTGACAAGACGGTAGAAGACAGGCTTGCGCTTCGCTTTTCCGGTTTCTTCAAACACGGGATAACGGTCTTTCTGACGATGTTAGCGCTGTTGCTTCCCTACGGCTTTATAAGTAGCTTTTTGTACAGTCTCGCCGTATCTTTGATTCACATCTTCCTCGATATTATGAAAAGCTCCCTCGAGAGGCGGAGAAGCGCGGTCGCAAGTTTCTATCTCTTTCTTATAGACCAGTTTCTTCACATCGCCACGATAATTCTGCTCGTTCCGCTCTTCCACTTAAAAGTGACGGCCAGTTTTGAAGGTCTGATCGGCAGTATGGCCGCTTATACTGGGATCGATCCAGGCAGGCTTCCCGTAGGGAGGATGCTCTTCACTGCGATTGTCTATCTTTCGGTGGTCTTTGGAGGCGCTGTCTTTATACGAAAGCTTTTCGACCTGATATACAGGAACGAGCCGGACTATCTCTCGAGAATAATGGGGAGCAACGCCGTCCTTAACAACGTCAGAACGGGTAAGGTTATCGGGATTTTCGAGAGGCTTGTCGTTCTGACTATCTACCTCACGGGCAACGTGGCGTCGATAGGTATAGTGATCGCCGCCAAATCCTTTGCGAGGTTCAAACACTTCGATAACAAGGATTTCGCCGAATACTATCTCATAGGAACTCTCGCCAGCGTCATGCTCGCCATAATTGGCGGCATTATTCTCAGAACCTTCTGAACGTGTCTGCCTGCCGTGGGTTTTTGCGGTGGTTATGACCGGTTAATCGTCGAACGCCGATAGATCGTTCCTGGAAAACGGGTTCTTCTTTACACGGTCGAGGTATTTCAATCTGAAGAGGAAGTATATCATTCCAAAGACTTCCCAGACGATGAAGAGCAGGAAGAAAGAGGTGCTGAAATCTACTCCGACCTGGTAAAGAAGTATGAGCATTATCATTATTGAAAATGCCGTGCCGAGAACCGGTATGATGCCGAACCACTTCCTGTTCACTATAGCCGGGGCCTTTTCTTTAAGCCTGGGGTCTCTCTTCAATCTGAAGACGGCAAACATTGCAGGAACAATGACCGCGATCCCGCCTATCGAAGCGAAGGCCGCGAAGAGATTCAGTCCGGATTCGCCGACCGAAATCAGCATGATCGAAGATAGAAGCC